>JALYNB010000399.1 GCA_030773395.1 Actinomycetota bacterium | reverse complement strand
CCGGGCGCTCCTCGTGGCCGGCATCGCCGCACTCCTGCTGGCGGCCGCCGCAGTGGCAGGCACGGCCTACGTGCGTAGCCAGTACTACGTGGGCGTGGACGGCAAGGAGGTGGCGGTGTTGCGCGGTGTCCGCGGCAGCATCGGGTCGCTCGACCTGCACTCGGTGACGAAGCGCCCCGGCATCGCCGTCGACGACCTCACCCCGTTCCAGCAGGGCCGGGTCCGCCAGGGCATCGACGCCGACTCCCCGGCCGCCGCCGACAGCATCGTCGAGCGGCTGCGGGCCACGGCGCGAGCGCAGACCGCGCCCGGGACGGGTGCCGGAACGGCCCCGAGCACGACCCCGACCCCGACCCCAAGCCCGACCGCCGAGCCGGCAGCGCCCTCCCCGGGAGCTGGCGCGTGACGGCGACGACCACGCCCGCGCCCCGCGGGCGCCGCGGCGTCGAGCTGGCCATGACGGCCTTCGCCCTGCTGCTCGCGATGGCCGCGTACGCCGCGGTCGGGCTGGCGCTGGAGGAGCGGATCCCGGCCGGCATCGGGTGGTACGCGGGGGGGCTCGCTCTGCTGTTCGGGGTCGCCCACGCCGTGGTGCGCCGCGTGGCGCCGTACGCCGACCCGCTGCTGCTGCCCTGCGTCGCGCTGCTCAACGGGCTCGGTCTGGCCCTCATCCACCGGGTCGACCTGGCCGAGGCCGAGCGGGCGACGCAGCTCGGCCGCGAGCTGCCGAACGCGGACGCGCCGAGCCAGCTGGCGTGGACGGCGCTCGGCGTCGTGCTGTTCGTCGCGGTGCTGCTGGTGGTGCGCGACCACGCGACCCTGCAGCGCTACACGTACACGGCCGGCTTCGGCGCCCTCGCGCTCCTGCTGCTGCCGCTCGTCCCGGGCATCGGGGTGGAGATCAACGGTGCGCGCATCTGGCTGCGCGTGGCCGGCTTCTCCGTGCAGCCGGGCGAGTTCGCGAAGCTCGCGCTCGCCGTCTTCTTCGCCGGCTACCTCGTGGCGAAGCGCGACGTGCTCGCGCTCGCGAGCCGACGCTTCGCCGGCGTCGACCTGCCCCGCGGGCGCGACCTCGGCCCGGTCCTCGTGGCGTGGCTGGCGAGCCTCGGTGTGCTCGTGCTGCAGCGCGACCTCGGCACGTCGCTGCTCTACTTCGGGCTCTTCATCGTGGTGCTCTACGTGGCCACGGAACGGACGAGCTGGCTGCTCATCGGGCTGGCGCTGTTCCTCGGCGGCTCGTACGCCGCCTACCTCGTCGTCGACCGCGTGCAGCAGCGGGTCAGCATCTGGCTCGACCCGTTCGCGGACGCCGCGGGCCGGGGCTACCAGGTCGTGCAGTCGCTGTTCGGCCTCGGCACCGGCGGCATCTTCGGCACCGGGCTCGGCCAGGGGCGGCCCGAGATCGTGCCCTACGCGAAGACCGACTTCATCGTCGCCACGCTCGGCGAGGAGCTGGGACTCATCGGCGTCATGGCCGTCCTCGTGCTCTACGCCCTGGTGGTCGAGCGCGGCCTGCGCACGGCCCTCGGCGTTCGCGACAGCTTCGGCAAGCTCCTCGCCGCCGGGCTGTCGTTCTCGCTCGCGCTGCAGGTGTTCACGGTCGTCGGCGGGGCCACCCGGCTGGTCCCTCTCACCGGTCTGACCCTGCCCTTCCTGTCCTACGGAGGCAGCTCGCTCGTGGCCAACTACGCGCTGATCGCCCTGCTCCTGCGTATCAGCGACGCCGCCCGACGTCCCGGCCCCGGGCTCGTCACCCCGGCCGGGCCGGCCGCCCGGACGGGGGAGATGGAGGCCGTCACACAGGTGGTGCGCCGGTGAACGCCCCCCTGCGGCGGGTCGCCGTCGCCGTGCTCGTGCTGTTCGGCCTGCTGCTCGTCAACGTCAACTACATCCAGGTCGTCAAGGCGGGCGAGTACCAGAACGACAGCCGCAACCAGCGGGTGCTGCTGCGCGTCTACGAGCGCGAGCGGGGGCCGATCCTCGCGGGCGGCGGGGCCCAGGTGCTGGCGGAGTCCGTCGAGACCGAGGGGCGGTTCCGCTACCTGCGCCGCTACCCCGGTGGTGAGCTCGGCCCGCGGGCGTGGGCGCCCGTCACGGGGTTCTTCTCCTTCGTCTACGGCAGCACCGGGATCGAGCGGTCCGCGAACGAGGTCCTTTCCGGGGAGAGCGACGAGCTGTTCGTCCGGCGCATCTCCGACCTGGTCACCGGACGCGACCCGCAGGGGGCGGCGGTCAGCCTCACCCTGCTGCCTGAGGCCCAGGCAGCCGCCCTGGACGGGCTGGGCGGCCAGCAGGGCGCGGTCGTCGCCCTCGACCCGCGCTCGGGTGCCGTGCTGGCGATGGCGAGCACGCCGTCGTACGACCCGAACGCGCTCAGCTCGTTCGAGCCAGAGCAGGTGCGCGCGGCCTACGCCCAGCTGTCGGAGGACGACGACGACCCGCTGGTCAACCGCGCGGTGTCCGCCGTCTACCCGCCCGGCTCGATCTTCAAGGTCGTGACGGCCGCGGCGGCGCTCGAGAGCGGGAACTACACCGTTGACTCACAGATCCCCGCGCCGGACCGGCTCGACCTCCCGCAGACGTCCGCCGACCTGACCAACTTCGGCGAGGCCAGCTGCGGTGGCGGCGGCACGCTGTCGCTGCTGCAGAGCCTCGAGGTCTCCTGCAACACCTCGTTCGGGCAGCTGGGCCTCGACATCGGCGGGCAGGCGATCGCGGAGCAGGCCCAGGAGTTCGGCTTCGGCGAGGAGCTCGAGGTGCCGCTCCCGGTCGAGGCCAGCGTCTTCCCCGCCGAGCTCAACCCGCCGCAGACCGCGCAGTCGGCCATCGGGCAGTTCGACGTACGGGTCACGCCCCTGCAGGCAGCGATGATCGCGTCGGGGGTCGCGAACGACGGCGTGGTCATGCGCCCGTACCTGGTCGACCGGGTGCTCGCCCCCGACCTGTCCGTGGTGGACGAGGCCGACCCGCAGCAGCTCAACCGCGCTGTCAGCACCGAGACCGCCGAGGCCCTGCAGCAGATGATGACGGCGGTCGTCAACGGGCCGCGGGGCACCGGCCGGGCCGCGGCCATCCCCGGCGTGACCGTGGCGGGGAAGACAGGCACGGCGCAGCGCGGTGCGGGGCAGGACCCCCACGTGTGGTTCATCGGGTTCGCGCCGGCGGAGGACCCGCGGGTCGCCGTCGCCGTCGTCGTCGAGGACGGCGGGAGGCTCGGGGCGGGCGCCAGCGGCGGCCGGCTGGCCGCTCCCATCGCGCGGTCGGTCCTGCAGGCGGCCCTGCGGGCCGTCCCCGCGGAGGAGGACGAGTGACCCTCGCCCCCGAGCTGGTCCTCGCGGACCGCTACCGGCTCGTGGAGCGCATCGCCTCCGGCGGCATGGGCGAGGTGTGGCGGGCCGTCGACACGATCCTCGGGCGCCAGGTCGCCGTGAAGGCGCTGAAGGCCGAGCTCGTCGACGACCCCGAGTTCCTGGACCGGTTCCGCGCCGAGGCGCGCCACACGGCCTCCCTGCTCCACCCGGGGATCGCCAACGTGTACGACTACGGCGAGGTCGGCGACGGCCAAGGCCGCAGCGGCGCCACGACGGCGTACCTGGTGATGGAGCTCGTCGACGGGGAGCCCCTGTCGACGATCCTCGCGCGTGAGGGGCGCCTCGACCCGCCGCACGCCCTCGACATCTGCGCGCAGGCCGCGGTCGCGCTGCAGGCGGCGCACGACATGGGCGTCATCCACCGCGACGTGAAACCGGGCAACATCCTCGTCCGGCCCGACGGTGTGGTGAAGGTGACCGACTTCGGGATCGCCCGGGCGGCGGACGCCGCGCCAACGACCGCGACGGGGACGGTCCTGGGCACGGCGTACTACCTCTCGCCCGAGCAGGCCTCGGCCGGCGACGTCGGGCCGGCCAGCGACGTCTACTCGCTCGGGATCGTGGCCTTCGAGTGCCTCGCTGGCCACCGGCCCTACACCGGCGACAACCCGATCGCGGTCGCGCTCGCCCACCAGCGCGAGCCCGTGCCCGAGCTGCCGGCGGACATCCCGCTGCCGGTGCGGCGCGTCGTGGCGCAGGCGCTCGCGAAGGACCCGGCGGAGCGGCCGGCCGGCGCCGGCCAGTTCCGCCGCGACCTGCTGGCCGTCTCCGATGCGGTGTACGGCGGGGCCGGCGGTGCGCAGACGGTCGTCCTCCCGCCGGCGGTGGCGCGGGCGAGCGGCCCGGACGCGACACGGGTC
>JALYNB010000398.1 GCA_030773395.1 Actinomycetota bacterium | reverse complement strand
GGCCGGTGGCGGTCGAGCCGGAGCGCCGGGCCGGTGGGGGCTGGGCCGGTCACGGGTGGGCCGGCCGGGGTGGGGCTCACGGTCTCAGTCGTCCAGCCGGTGGAGCACCGCGGCCGTGACCGCGCCGTAGGCGAGGTGCGGGACGATGTCCGCCACCCAGGACGACGCCGGCCAGGTGCGCGGGTCCGTTACCCCCAGCACGGTCATCGGCCCGTTGGTGCCGACCAGCGCACCCAGCGTCGCAGCCGCGGTGGCGGCGCCGAGGCCCGGGCGCCACCCCGCCGCGCGGGTGAGCCCGAGGAGCGCGCCGACGCCCACCCCGGCGAGCAGGCCGGTCAGCGGACCCAGCCCGGCCACCCGGTTCGTCCTCACCTCGCCGGTCCCGGGTACGGGCACGTGCACCACCTCGCTGAGCCGCTCCACCGTGTCCTCGGGGGTGCTGCTCGCCGGCCGGCCCCGCACGGCCATGTCGAGGTAGGTGACGACGTTCAGCGCGGTGGTGCCCGCGGCACCCGCCACTGCTCCCAGCAGTGCCAGGCGTGACAGCCGACCCATGACGCTCCCTCCTCGACCGCCCGGGGAGGGCGCGATCACGAAACTACAAGACCGCCCGTCGACGGTGCGCGACGTGACGCGGGACGGGCCCTTGGCAGCGGCTCCCGCGGGTCGGCCAGGGGTGGACGTGCTCGACGCTCGGACGGTGGCCAGGTCTCCCCCTGGCTCAAACTCGCCATCGGCGCGGCCGGCCCAGCGGGGCCCGCGTGATGACGTCGACGAGGGCCGGCCGCAGGAACGCGGCGCGGCGCCGCGCCACGTGCCGCGCCGACCCCAGGCGTTGGACCGGCCTGCGTGCCGCTGAGCAGCGTTCAGTCGCCGCTCTGCTCCGGGTCGACCGCCCGCTCGCGGGTCCCGGCCCGGTCGGCGTTGGGCGACAGGCTGTCCGTCTGCTCGGCGACCTGCTGCTGCAGCTCACCGTCGGAGGCGCTGGCCCCCGCCGTGGTGGTCGTGCCGGCGTCGGTCGCGGGCTCGGCGCTCGGGCCGGACATCGCGGTCGGGTCAGGGTTCGCAGTCACGGACCCGGCGTGCCCGACCGGCCGGGCAGCACTCCTCCCGGGCCCGGTCCGTCAGCGCCACCAGGGCCTGAGCCGCACCACCCACCCCGGGAACAGACGCACGGTCACGGTGCCCGAGGACGACATCGAGACGCTGACGGGACGGGCGCTGGGGGAGAACGAGACGGTCACGGGCGAGGGCACGGTGCCTGCACTACCTTCCGGCGGATGTCGGAGAACGCGAGCGGTCCTGCCCCGTCCGACCTCACGGAGTACCCCGGCTTTGACAGGCTCATCGGGCTGCAGGTCGTCGAGGTCGGGCCCGAGCGGGTGGAGGCACGTCTCGAGGTCCGGCCCGACCACCACCAGCCGTTCGGCATCGTGCATGGCGGCCTGCTCGCCACGATGGTCGAGACGGTCGCCAGCGTGGGTGCGGCGGTCTGGTACGGCGACCGCGGCACGATCGTCGGGGTCGCCAACTCCACCGACTTCTTCCGGGCCACCCGCGAGGGCACGCTCACGGCTGTCGGCACGCCGGTGCACCAGGGTCGGACCTCCCAGCTCTGGCTCGTCGAGATCACCGACGACCAGGGGCGGCGCGTCGCGCGCGGCCAGCTGCGGGTCGCCAACCTCGAGGCCCGGGCCGCGCAGGTCTGACGCGGCCAGACCACGGGCGCAGGGTCCTGGCCCGGGTCCGGTCCCGCCCGCGCACTCCGGGCCCCGCGACGGAGGCGCGACCCGTCAGCGGGGCAGCCGCAGCACGTAGCCGAAGCCCCGCAGCGTGTGCAGCAACCGCACCTCACCTGTGTCGAGCTTGCGCCGCAGGTACGACACGTAGGACTCGACGACGTTGGCGTCACCGCCGAAGTCGTAGTTCCACACGTGGTCGAGGATCTGGGCCTTCGACAGCACGCGGTTGGCGTTCTGCATGAAGTAGCGGAGCAGCTTGAACTCCGTCGGCGACAGCGCGACGAGCTCGCCCGCCTTCCAGACCTCGTGGGTGTCGTCGTCGAGCTCGAGGTCGGCGAACGTGAGCCGGCTCGGGCGGGCGGCGCCGCCGGGGGCCGCCGAGGCCACCGTCCGGCGCAGCACGGCGCGGATGCGGGCGACGACCTCCTCCAGGCTGAACGGCTTCGTCACGTAGTCGTCGCCACCCGCGGTCAGCCCGGCGACCTTGTCCTCCGTGGCGTCCCGGGCGGTCAGGAACAGGACCGGCCAGTGGTGGCCCTCCTCGCGCAAGCGGCGCACGACGGCGAGCCCGTCCAGGCCCGGCATCATCACGTCCATGACGATGAGGTCGGGGCGGAACGACCTCGCCTCGGTCAGGGCGTGCTGCCCGTCGGCCGCGGTGGCGACCTCGAAGCCGCTGAAGCGCAGCGAGGCCGACAGCAGCTCGCGGATGTTCGGCTCGTCGTCCACGACGAGCAGGCGGGCCTCGGGGGTCGGGGCGACGGTAACCACGGTTGCTCCTGTCTCCGGTGCGTCTCGGGACAATGTCGGGAGAGCGCCTGGACCCCTCCTGGGCCAAGGCTGTGAGGCTCCTGTGCACCGCACGTGCTTGGCGTACCCCCGCTCACAGTCACCTCCCAGGCGGCGCCCAGCCGCCGCACGGCGACCGGAGCCGACACTGCTCCCGTGACCGCCACCGTCCCCGGGAGCCCGAGCGCGAGCGCGAGTCTGCTGTCCCGCGTGCGGGACCAGCCGCTGTGGCTGAAGCTGGTCGCGACCGTGCTCCTGCTGCTCTCGCTCGCGCTGGCCGTCAGCGGCGTCGCGGCGGTGACGCTGCTGCGCAAGGACCTGGTCGACCGGGTGGACGCGCAGCTCGTCGGCCTGGCGGACCGGGCCGACCGTGGCCCGGAGCCGGGACGGGGCGGGCGCGGTGGACGCGGGCCCCGCGGCCGGCCCGGCGGCCCGGACGCGCTGAACGCCTTCTACCTGGCCCACATCGACGCTGCGGGCCGCCTGGTCCAGGAGATCCACACTTCGCAGCCCGACCCGCAGCTGGCAGTGCTCGCCGACGCCGGGCGGTGGGAGCGGAGCGGGAGGCCGTTCAGCGTGCCCGCCGAGGGTGGCGACGGCTGGTGGCGGGTACTGCTGGTCGACGCCACCGGCGAGCTCGACGACTTCGGCCTGGACGACGTCGACGACGCGAACGGCGCCGACGAGGCGTTCGGGACGACCGCAACGCCGGGCACTAAGGGCACTAAGGGCGCCGCGGCGCAGGACGCCGCTGCCGGCTCTCCGGACGGCGCAGTACCAGGCAGCGCGACCGGCACCCTGGCGATCGCCATCTGGACGGGGGACCTCGAGGAGACGGTCTCCCGGCTGACCCTCATCACCGCGTCCGTCGGGGGTCTCGTGCTGCTCGCGGGCGGCGGGGCGGCGTACGTGCTGGTCCGGTCCAGCCTGCGGCCGCTCGCCGAGGTGGAGCAGATCGCCGCGGCGATCGCGGCCGGCGACCTGTCCCGGCGCGTGCCCGCCCGCTCGCCGCGCACCGAGGTCGGCCGGCTCGCGCTCGCCCTCAACGCGATGCTCGGCCAGATCGAGCGTGCCTTCGGCGCGCAGCAGGCGTCCGAGGCGCAGGCCCGGGGGTCGGAGCGGCGGATGCGCCAGTTCGTCGCGGACGCAAGCCACGAGCTGCGGACCCCCCTCACCTCGATCCGTGGCTTCGCCGAGCTCTACCGGCAGGGAGCGGTCACCAAGCCGCAGGACGTCTCGCGCGTGATGGGCCGCGTGGAGGACGAGGCGTCGCGCATGGGCGAGCTCGTCGAGGAGCTGCTGCTGCTCGCCCGGCTCGACCAGCAGCGACCCCTGGAGCGGCAGCCCGTCGACCTCCTGCCGGTGGCGGCCGACGCGGTGCACGACCTGCAGGCGGTGGCGCGCGACCGCGACGTCCGGCTGGTGGTGGGCGCGACCGCCGACCCCCCGGTCGTGCTGGGCGACGAGGCGCGGCTGCGTCAGGTGCTCGCCAACCTGCTGGCGAACGCCCGCGTCCACACCCCGGCGGGCACCCGTGTGACCGTCACGATCGGCACCAGCGGCGGCACGGCGACCATCGAGGTCGCGGACGGCGGCCCGGGACTGACGTCGGAGCAGGCCGAGCGCGTCTTCGAGCGCTTCTACCGGGGAGACAGCGCACGCACCCGCGCGTCCGGCGGCACGGGGCTCGGGCTGTCGATCGTCGCCGCGATCGTGAACGCCCACGGCGGGCAGGTCGCCGTACGGTCGGCGCCGGGCTCGGGAGCCGTGTTCCGCGTGGAGCTGCCGCTGGCCCAGGCCTCGGGCCCCGGCGAGGAAGCCCGCCGGCGCCGGCCAGACGGCCGTCCCGGGCGGCGACTAGCGTCTGGCGGGTGAGCCCGCCCGTCGGAACCAGCGCCGGGCAGGCGCCGGCTTCGGGCGGTGGCTCCTGGGCCCCGCTGCGGCGCCCGGTGTTCCGGGCCCTGTGGACGGCGCAGGCGGCCTCGCTCGTCGGCACCTGGGCGCAGACGGTCGGGGCGCAGTGGTTTCTCACCACGGAGTCCGGCCGCCCGGAACTGGTGGCTCTCGTGCAGACGGCGACGAGCCTGCCGGTGCTCCTGCTCGCGCTCCCCGCGGGCGTGCTCGCCGACCTGGTCGACCGCCGCCGCGTGCTCGTCGGCGTGCAGGGCCTCATGGCGCTCGTCGCGGTCGCGCTGGCCGCGGTGACGCTCGGCGGGCTCCTGACGCCGGGCGGGCTCCTGGCGTTCACGGCGGTGTTCGGGGTCGGCGTGGCACTGACGGCGCCCGCCTGGCAAGCCTCGGTGCCGGAGCTGGTGCCCCGCGGGGAGCTCCCCGCAGCTGCTGCGCTCAACGGGATCGCGGTGAACGCGGCGAGGGCCGTCGGCCCGGCCGTCGGCGGGCTCCTCGTCGCCGGCGCGGGCGTCGGCTGGACCTTCGCGCTCAACGCGGTCAGCTACGTGACCTTCGCGGTCGCGCTGTTCCTGTGGCGACCGGACCCCGTCCGGCACCGGCACGAGGGGGAGCGGCTCGCCGGGGCCATGCGGGTCGCCGTCGGCTACATCCGCAACGCGCCCGCCATGCGCCGCGTGCTCGCCCGGGCCGCGCTCTGGGTGCTGCCCGGCAGCGCCCTGTGGGCGCTACTGCCGCTCGTCGCCGCTGACCGCCTCGGCCTCGGCTCAGAAGGGTACGGCGTGCTCCTCGGCTCGCTCGGCGTCGGCGCGGTCGGGAGCGTGGCGTTCCTCGGCCGGCTGCGCGCCCGGCTCAGCTCCAGCCAGGTCGTGGGAGTCACGGGAGTGGCCTACGCCGGGGCCACCGCCGTGCTGGCGGTGGGCCGCTCGACACCGCTGGCCGTGCTCGTGCTGCTCGTCGCCGGCGGGGCGTGGATCTCGCTGCTGTCGACCGTGAACGCGACCGCGCAGCTGATCCTGCCGGCATGGGTACGGGCGCGCGCGCTGGCGACCTACCTGCTCGTCTTCCAGGGCGGCCAGGCGGTCGGCGCCACGGCCTGGGGCGTCCTGGCCGGCGCCACGTCGACCGAGGTGGCCCTGCTGGCCGCGGCGGCCCTCACGCTCGCCGGCGCAGCGACCGTGCCCTGGGTGCGGCTCCCCGACCCGGCGCTCATCGACCCGGCGCCCTCGGCGCACTGGCCGGAGCCGCACCTGCTGCTCGACCCGGCGACCGCGGAGGGGCCCGTCCTCGTCGTGGTCGAGTACCGGGTGGCAGAGGCCGACGTCCCGGCGTTCGTCGCCGCGATGGAGTACGTCGCGCGGTCCCGGCGCCGGCTCGGCGCGCGGCGCTGGGGCCTGCACCGCGACGGGGCCGACCCGACGCGCATCGTGGAGAGCTACCAGGTCGCCTCGTGGGCCGAGCACCTGCGCCAGCACGACGAGCGGCTGACCGTCGGCGACCGGCACCGCGAGGAGGCCGTCGCCGCGCTGCTGCTGGAGCCACCGAAGGCGTCGCACCTGTTCACCGTCTGACTCCCGTACGGCGTCCGTCAGGCGGCGCGCACCACGTCCCCCGCCGCGTCGCCGGTCACCGGGACGCCTGTGAGGGCCGGGACGTCGGCGGGCACAGGTACGTCGGCGGGTACTGGCACGTCGGCGGGTACTGGCACATCGGCGGGTACTGGGTCGGCGACCGCGACCCGCTGCGTGCGCCAGTGGCTCGTCGTCGGGCGGCGCAGCAGCGCGCCGGGCGTCGCCCGCACGGTGCAGACCGTCATGAGCGCCCAGTAGAAGAGCGGGTAGAGCGGCGCCCACAGCAGCGCCCGGCCGACGCCGGGGTTGTACTGCCGCTCCAGCAGCAGTCCCGTCCCCAGCTGCACGAGCGCCAGCGTCGCGATGACCATGCCCCAGAAGCTCGGCAGCGGGTCGGCACCGAGGGGCTCCAGGCCGACGGCGTACGAGGCCGCCCACAGCGCGACCAGTGCGACCGCGGTGTAGGCCCAGGCGATCGACAGGACGGCCTCCGCCAGGACGGGCCACATGCGCCGCGCCTGCCACGACAGCGCCACGCCGGCGTTGCGCCGCAGCACCTGCGCGAGGCCCACCGCCCAGCGCCGCCGCTGCTTCCACAGGCCGCCGAGCGTCTCCGGCACCTGCATGGCGACCACCGCCCGCGGCTCATAGCGCACGTCGTAGAAGCGCCGCTGCAGCTTCCAGGTCAGAGCGATGTCCTCCGTAGCCATGTCGGGGTCGAACAGGCCGACGTCGACCATCGCGCTCTTGCGGAACGCGCAGATCGCGCCCGAGACCGTGAGGATCCGGCCCCACACGCGCTGGGCGCGCCGGAGCACGGAGACGATCGAGGCGAACTCCGCGGTCTGCAGCTTGGCCAGCAGGGTGCCGGTGTTGTCGACCTGCGGGTTGCCGGCGACCGCGGCGACGCGGGCGGAGGCGAAGTGGGGCACGAGGTGGCGCAGGGTGTCGGGGCGTGGCCGGATGTCGGCGTCGACCACCACGACGATCTCCCCGCGGAGCAGCGGGACGGCGTCGTTCAGGGCCATGGCCTTGCCCTCGTTGACGCGTTTCTCGACGAGGCGGACCGTGCAGCCGGAGGTGTCCGTCCCGACGTAGCGGCGCACGATCTCCGCCGTCCGGTCGGGGGAGCCGTCGTCGACGACGACGACCTCGTACGCCGGGTAGTCCAGCGCCAGCAGCGCGGCCAGGGTGGACTCGATGACCGGCTCCTCGCAGTACGCCGCCACGAGCACGGACACGAAGGGCAGCTCGGCGTCGGGCGGGGCCGGCGCCTCCGCGCGCTCGGTGCGGAACCAGAAGATGACCGAGGTGACGACCCACACCACTCCGGTCAGGAGCGGGTAGCCGGCGAAGAAGGCGACCGCGGCGGCGTACGCCGGGGTGTCAGCCAGGCTGACGAGGTACTGGCCGAGCAGGGACGCGGCGAAGTCCACGACGGTCACCGGTTCTCGGAGCGGTGGGCCGGGGCCGTCGCGTCGGCGTACACCTTTGCGGGGCCCACCCCGTCGATCACGACGTGGGGGGCCGACGCCGCGCCTGCGGCGCCACCGGGCATCCGCCACACCACGGGGCGGCCGAGCCGGTCGGCGTCGGTGCGCGGGGCCTGCACGGGACGGACGGACCGGGCGCCGCGGCGGCGGTGGATGCCGAGGTTGTGGCGCACCCAGGCGAGCGTGACGAGGGCGACGACGACGGCGACACCGACCAGGATGCCCGCGCTGACGGTCAGGGACTGCGGTGTCGCCTTCCCGTCGCGGATCAGGTCGACCCAGAGGTAGGCGAACAGGAGCCAGAAGAAGACCCCGACGAGGACCTGGCCGGGGCGGGAGGGACGGGACATGCAGCAGGTGTCGGCGCCCCGACCCCCCGGCCCGCAGTCGTGGGCACCGCCTCCACCCGGACGGCCCAGGCCTCAGGCGGCGAGCGGCAGGGCGCGCCGCGCCCGTTCCCAGGTCACCAGGTCGACCGCCGGCATCGGGCGGGCGATGTGGTAGCCCTGCGCGAGGTCGCAGCCGAGCGCGAGCAGGTCGTCCTGCGCGGCGGAGTCCTCGACGCCCTCGGCCACCACGTCGAGCCGCAGGTTGGCGGCCAGGTCGATGACCGTGCGCACGATCGCCGCGTCCTCGACGCTGCTGCCCATCTCCCGGACGAAACTCTTGTCGATCTTCAGCTCGCAGACGGGCAGCCGGCTGAGGTAGGCCAGCGACGAGTAGCCCGTGCCGAAGTCGTCGACGGACAGGCGGACACCCATACCGTGCAGGCGCCGGAGCATCGCCTGCACCTTCACCGGCTCCGTCATGATCATCGTCTCGGTGAGCTCGAGCGTGAGCAGGTGCGCGGGCAGGGCGTGCCGGGCGAGCAGGTCGGCCACGTGCTCGTCGAGGGCGAGGTCGGCGAGCCCGCGGGCCGAGAGGTTCACCGCGACCCCGGCCTCGAGGCCCTGGCGCCGCCAGGCGACGCAGGCGGCGACCGACAGGTCGAGCACCCGGGCGGTGAGCGGGCGCATCAGCCCGCTCCGCTCCGCGACGGGCAGGAACGCGTCCGGGGCGACGCGGCCCCGGGCCGGGTGGTTCCAGCGCACCAGGGCCTCCACGCTGCGCACCGCACCGGTGCGCAGGTCGGCCTGCGGCTGGAACTCCACGACGATCTGATCGTCGGTCTCCAGCGCGGAGCGCAGTTCCGCGACGAGCGTGAGCGCCGTGGGGTCGCCGTCGCCCACCTCCAGGCCCGGCTCGTAGACCTGCACGCCCCGGGAGGCCTTCTTGGCGACGTACATCGCGGCGTCGGCGGCGCGCAGCAGGTCCGACGGGTCCGTGCCGTGCTCGGGCGCCAGCGCCACCCCGACGCTGCCGCCGACCTCCACCACCGTGCCCTCGATCGTCGTCGGCTCGCGCAGGGCGCGCT
>JALYNB010000397.1 GCA_030773395.1 Actinomycetota bacterium | reverse complement strand
CCGAGGGCGAACATGTTCCGGCTGCGCCCGGCCTCCTTCTTGCCGACGTCCAGCGCCGCGAGCGCCCTCGTCGTCAGCGAGGTCATCGGGACTCGATGCACCGTGAACGTGTCGAGCGAGCCGTCGCCCAGCGGGTCCGCCGCGTACCCCGCCTTCGCGACGGAGCGCGCCGTGAACGCGTCGGAGTCGACGATGACCGCCGCGCCGGGCGCCAGCACGCCGACGTCCGCCGCCAGCGCCGCCGGGTTCATCGCCACCAGCACGTCCGGGCGGTCCCCCGGCGTGAGGATGTCGTGGTCGGCGAAGTGCAGCTGGAAGCTGGACACACCGGCGAGCGTGCCGTGCGGGGCGCGGATCTCCGCCGGGAAGTCGGGGAACGTCGCGAGGTCGTTGCCGAGCGACGCCGCCTCCGCGGTGAAGCGGTCCCCGGTCAGCTGCATCCCGTCCCCGGAGTCCCCCGCGAACCGGATGACGACCCGACTGCGCCGCTCCACCGTGACCGGCACCGGGGTCATGCGGGCGCGACCTCCGCGACGGCCACCGCGACGTCGGGCACCGCGGCCCGCGGCCGCACCGCCCGCACCGCCCGCACCGGCGCGGTCAGTTGCCGGTGCAGGTCGTACGTGTCCGACACCAACCACACCCGGCTGAGCCGCCCCTTGGGCGTGACGTCGAAGAAGCCGGCACCGACGTACGACACCGGACGGCGCGTCACCGGCACGCCGAACAGCGGCCCACAGTGCGTCCCCTCGAACAGCAGCCGCGCCGCCACCGTCGGCCCGTCCTCGTGCACCTCGTCGAAGCTGACCCGCAGGTCGGGCAGGGCGCGCCGGATCCCGTGCGCGTAGTCGAGGAAGGCGCCGAGACCGCTGCTCGACACCCCCAGCGCCCCGCGGAACGTGAAGTCGCCGGTGACCAGCGAGCCGGCCTCGTGCAGCGCCCACTCGTGGATCAGCCGGTCCCAGAAGCGGCGGACGACCTCGACGGGCTTCTCCTCCGGCACAGCACCCTCCCGGTACGGCGGACATGTGCCTCGATACTGCGCGACGCGACGGCTCCCCGTCGACCGTTCTAGTGACCCGGGTCACTCTCCGGAACTCCGTCGCGGTCCAGTCGGACGACGAGGACGTCCACCCCGGAGTCGTGGAAGCGCAGGCCGACGACGACCGCCGGTGGGCCCCCGCCGAGCAGCGACCGGGCCGCCGCGGAGGCGAACCCGACGGCCGCGGCCCCCGCCATGACCGCCACACCCGCCGCGAGGGCCCCGACCGCCAGCGGCGCGAACGCCGCCACCCCCAGGGCCTCGACCGGGACGCCGAACGGCAGGCCGCCCCGGCGCTGGACGTGGACCCTGCGGCCGTCCGCCGTCCAGATGTCGGTTGGTTCGACCGCTTCGGCTCGATCGTCCGCACCGGGCACCGGGACCTCCTCGGGATCGGGGTCCGCCCAGCGTGACACGGACGCCCTACCGAGTTCGGCGCCCGCGGCGAGTGGCAGCTCGCTCGGCTCGGCACGGCGCGTCGCCTCCGCGTGTCCTACCACTCGCGGCCCGAGCGCGGCCGCTGCCGCGCGGCGCACCCCGGCCTGCAAGGTCAGGAAACGACAGGTCTGTGATTGCCGCCGCCCCGACCGCGTCGAGGGCGTACTGTGCCGAGCACCGAGGCTCCTGCACGGCGACCACCGTTGCCGTCGCCCCGGCGTACCGCGACTGCCGGCCCTGTCCCGGGTCGAGGAGCTGGACCGCCATGAGCCCGACCGCCACGACACCCCCCGGCCTCGACGCCGGAGGACCAGTGCGCCCCCACGTGACGTAGCGCTCGCGCTGACAGACCCCGCCGTCCGGCCCATCGGCGACCGGCCATGACCAGCCGCCAGCCGCCAGCAGCCCGCACCGCCCCCGAGCACGAGGAGCGCGACATGTCAGGCAAGAACAAGGGCGGCCGTGAGGCCAAGAAGCCCACCCAGGAGCAGAACAAGAAGTCGAAGGGGCAGACGCCGCAGGCCCGGTCGGCCCTGGACGCGATCAAGCAGCCCGTGTCCCGCACCAAGCACTGACCCGACCGGCCCCGGCGCGACCCGGAGCCTCACACCGCAACCAGCGCGAGGAGCACCTATGACCCTGCCCCAGGTCCGCACGCACGAGCAGATGCACCTCGACGCCGAGATGGCCGGCGAGCTCAGTCGGTGGCGTGCGGTGCAGACCGTGCGCGCCAACGTCAGCGGAGCGGCAGCGCAGGACGAGGTGCTCGCGACGCTGGGGCTCCTCGACGCGCGCTGCCCAGCGGCTTCGCACTAGCCGGTCCGGACCCGGGACGGCGGCCTCCCAGCGGACCGCCGCCGTCCCCGGCGCTCAGAGTCCGGCGGCGTTGCCCAGAGCGTCGGGCACGAGCCGGGCCCGGAGGACTTGCTCGGCGAGCCTCGCCTCCGCCACCAGAGCGGCCTCGATCGCGGCGACGACGAGCGGCGCCAGCTTGCCGCCGATCAGCGGCACCTTCACGCACAGGTGCCCGTCGACCAGCCAGCGGCACGTGTCCACGCCCTCGGGCGTCAGCCGCACGGCGCCGCGAAACCGCGCCTCGCCCGGTGCGACCGACGCGTCGGCACAGACCTGCCCGGTGCGGGTGCCGTCCGCCGGCGTGCCCGCCCATGTGACGACCTCGACGACTTCCACCGCGTCCCCGAAGAACGACGCGACGAACGGCGGGCCGAGCCGGGTCGGGACGACGCGCCGCAGGCAGGTCCGCGAGCGGTCAGCGGCGACGACGACGCGGGAGCCGCCCGACCCGGTCCTGCCGACGTACCGGCGGAGGAACTCCGGGTCCGTGAGGACGGCGTGCACGTCGCCGACCGACCCGGGGAGCTCGCGCTCGAAGCGCAAGTGCTGCGTGCGATGTCCGTTGACGGCCATGTGACCAGCGTCACCAGGCACCCGCGATCGGCACAGCGTCCATCCGGGTGATCGGGGATCAGCCGCTCGCCGTCCCGCCACCCCCCGGACGAGGACCGCGGCCTCTACAGTGATCCCCCTGCGGCCCGACGGGCTTCCTCGACCTCCGCGTCCCGGACACGCTCCCACCCGCACGAGACCACTTCGTGCTGCCTGGGGACGACCTCGTGACGCTGTTCCGGCACTCCGCCGCGGGCTTCGCCGCGCTCGCGCTGGAGGGGACGCTGGCCCTGCGCCTGTCGGAGCAGATGCTCCACCGCACCGGCCGCCGGCCCTCTCCCGCGGAGGCCCGCAGCTGGGAGCGGAGCCTCCCGGTGCTCGCGCAGGACCTCGCGCAGGCCGGGCTCGACCGCGTCGAGGTCCTGCTCGAGCACCACCTGCCCCTGACCTCGCAGCGCGTCGACGTCGTCCTCGCGGGCCGCCACCCCAGCACCGGCGACCCGTCGTACGTCGTGCTCGAGCTCAAGCAGTGGAGCGCCGCCCGGCTGTGGGAGGCCGACCCCGAGCTGGTGCTGGTCGACGGCTACCCGCGCGACCCGCGGCTCCACCCCGTCGCCCAGGTCCGCGGCTACTGCACCTACCTGGCGGACTTCACCCGGGCCCTCGCGGACCTGCCCGACCCGCTGGCCGGGGCGGCATACCTCCACAACGCCACTGCCGAGCCGGACGTCACCGACCTGTACGCACTCCCGCAGGACCGTCACGGGCAGCTGTTCACCGGCGCCCGACGGGGGGACTTCCTCGACTTCCTCCTTGAGCGCCTCGACCCGGGCGCGTCAGGCGCGCCGTACGCCGACCTGCTGCTCACCTCGGCCACCGCCCCCTCCCGGCAGCTCCTCGCCGTGGCCGCGGACGAGGTGCAGCGACAGGAGCAGTTCGTCCTGCTCGGCGACCAGCGCCGAGCCGTCCGCCTCGTCCTCCACGAGGTGGAGCAGGCTCGCGCCCGCGACGGCAAGAGCGTCATCGTCGTGACAGGCGGGCCGGGCACCGGCAAGTCGGTGATCGCGCTGTCGCTGCTCGGCGAGCTGGGGCGCCGAGGCCGCACCGTCCTGCACGCCACCGGCTCGCGCTCGTTCACCAAGACTCTGCGCAAGGTCGCCGGCGCGCGTGCCCCTCGGGTCCAGCGCCTGTTCACGTACTTCAACCAGTACATGGACGCCGAGCGCAACGGCCTCGACGTGCTGGTCCTCGACGAGGCGCACCGCATCCGCGAGACCTCCGTCGACCGGTACACCCGCGCGGCCCTCCGGACGGATCGGCCGCAGATCGACGAGCTCATGGCCGCGGCGCGCGTGCCGGTGTTCCTCCTCGACGAGCACCAGGTCGTCCGCCCCGGCGAGATGGGCACGGTCGCGGACATCACCGCGCACGCGGCGCGGCTCGACCTGCCCGTGCACCGCGTGCACCTCGGTGAGCAGTTCCGATGCGGCGGCAGCGCCGAGTACGTGCAGTGGGTGCTCCGCCTGCTCGGCCTCGCCCCGGGCGGTCCGGTGCCCTGGCACGGCGACCCCGCGTTCGACGTCCGAGTCGCGGACTCGCCGGAGGAGGTGGAGGCGCTGCTCCGCGCGAAGGTCACCGACGGTTACGGTGCCCGCCTGGCCGCCGGCTACTGCTGGCCCTGGAGCGACCCGCAGCCGGACGGCTCGCTGGTGCCCGACGTGCAGATCGACGGCTGGGCCCGCCCGTGGAACCTCAAGGGCGACCGCAGCGTCGGCGGCGCTCCCCCCGCGCCGCTGTGGGCGACCGACCCGGCCGGGTTCGGCCAGGTCGGCTGCGTCTACACGGCGCAGGGCTTCGAGTACGACTGGAGCGGCGTCCTCATCGGGCCCGACCTCGTGTGGCGCGGGAAGGGCCTGGTCGCCCGGCGCGAAGCCAACCGCGACCCCGACTTCCGCAACCGCGCGAGGGTCAGCGACCTCGAGTTCGACCGGCTCGTGCGCAACGTCTACAAGGTGCTGCTCACCCGGGGGATGGTCGGGACCGTCCTCTACTCCACCGACACAGAGACCCGGGCGGCCCTCCACGCGCTGGTGCGCGCCCCCGCGTTCGCCGCCTCCGGCTGACCGGCTCCAGCAGAACCGCAACCACACACGCCGAGCACGGCCCGACGGGCTTCCGCCGCAGGACACGCCCCCACCCGATGCGATCATGGGAGGGACCCGTGTCCGTTGACCGGATGGGTAGCGAGCCTCAGCGTCGCCGAGGCCGACAACTGGCAGGTCTGCAAGCGCGACTCGTGGTTCGGGTCGCCGAACAGCGTCGCGAAGAACGTCAAGGTCGGTGACGAGCTCTTCATGTGGCGCTCCCAGCAGGGGTTGTTCGCCTACTGCGTCGTCACCGGGGACGCCGAGCCGGCAGCGACGTCGTACGTCCCCTGGCCGAACCCCGACAGGTACCGCTACGTCTGGCCCATCGCCGTCGTCGAGGAGCTCCCGGCACCGCTGCCGATGACGTGGACGCAGCTCGACGCCCTCGCCGGGATCGGCGGCAAGCCCGCCAGCCAACTGCCGCAGATCCCCGAGTCGCACACCGCAGCCGTGCGGGCTCTGTTCCAGGGTCCGGCGGACCGTCTCGTGCGCATCCAGGCGTTCGACCTGCTCCGCCGCGAGCTCCGGGACATCGACTCCGAGCTCGACGCCCGCGTGCGGGCTCTCCGCGCGATCCTCGTCCGCCAGGGCCAGGGTCGCTTCCGCGCCGAGCTGCTCCAGGCCTACCGGGGCCGGTGCTGCGTCACCGGGTACGACGTCGAGCCCGTCCTGGAGGCCGCGCACATCGCGCCGTACAAGGGGCCGCAGACCGACAAGGTCTGGAACGGCCTGCTCCTGCGCGCCGACGTCCACACACTGTTCGACCTGGACCGCCTCACGGTCCTGCCGACCGGCACGATCCGCGTCGACCCCGCGCTCGCCGCGTCACCGTACGGCGGGCTGGACAGCCGGGCCGTCGCTGCCCCGGCCAACCCGCAGCAGCGTCCCGCCGCGGCCGTGCTGGCCCAGCACAACGCTCGCTGCGGCTGGCTGGGGTGAACGCTCAGCGGCCGTCCGGCCGGCGCAGCACCCGGTCCAGGAACGCGATCGCCCGCGGGTAGGCGTCGAGCCGGTTGGCGAGCCGGGCCAGCCCGTGCCCCTCGTCGTCGTACACCAGCAGCTCGCACGGCACGCCCCGCTGCCGCAGGGCGGCGGTGAGCTGCTCGGCCTCGCCGAGCGGCACCCGCGGGTCATTCGCGCCGTGGACCACGAACAGCGGCGCGCGGATCGCCTCCGCCCGCCGCAGCGGCGAGGCGGCGGCGAGGAACTCGCGGTCGGTGGCGAGCGTGCCGTACTCCCGCTCGCGGTGGGCCCGCCGGTAGTCCGCGGTCCGCTCCAGGAACGTCACGAGGTCGCTGATCCCCACGATGTCGACCCCGGCCGCCCACAGCTCGGGCTGGAAGGCGCACCCGGCGAGCACCAGGTAGCCGCCGTACGACGCCCCCCACAGCGCCGCCCGCGTGGGGTCGAGCCCGGCGCCGGCCAGCCAGCCGTGGACGGCGGCGAGGTCCCGCACCGCGTCGAGGCGCCGGGTGGTGTCGTCGAGCCCGTAGTACCGCTTGCCGTAGCCGGTGGAGCCGCGGACGTTCGGCACGGCCACCGCGTAGCCCCGCGCCGCGAGCGCCTGCACGACCGGGGAAAACACCGGCTGCGACTGGCCCTCCGGCCCGCCGTGCAGCACGACGACCACGGGGGGCGGGCCCCCGTCGTCGGCGACCACCGCCGCAGGGCGGTACAGCAGCAGCGGTACGGCGAGCCCGTCGAAGCTCGTCAGCGTGTGTCGCTCGGGGCGGCGGAGAAGGGCCGCGTCGACCCCGAGCGGGGTCTCGGTGAGCCGCTGCGGCGGGGCGTCCGGTGCCACCCTCCACACGTCCGCCGGCCGCACCGGCGAGGTGCACGTGACCACCACCCGCCCGTCGTCGCCCACGAGCGGGTCGGGCAGGAGGTGGCTCCACGCCACCACGGCGTCCGGGTCGGGCAGCCGGAGCCGACCGCGGGGCGCCAGCGTCCGGGCGTCGAACACCTCGCCCACGCTGGCGCCGTCGACGTTGCCCACGGCCAGCAGCACGGTGCCGTCCGGACTGGTCCAGCCGGCCACGTCGCAGTCCCGGGCGACGACCACCTCGGCCCGTTCGGCGGCGAGGTCGACGCGGACGAGGGCGTGCAGGTCTCGGCCGGCGTTGCTGCTCACCACCAGCGTGGTCGCGTCGATCCATGCCGGCGCGCCGATCACCGCCGCGTCGTCGGGGTGGGGCAGCACGACGCGCTGGCGCCCGGTCGCGACGTCGAGGAGCAGCAGGTCGGTGTCCATCGCCCGTGGCCCGGGGCGCAGCACCGATAGCCACCGCCCGTCGGGTGAGAAGCCGGACGCGGGCTGGCACCAGCCTCCCCCGTCGTACAGCAACCGCTCCCCGCCCGTGTCGAGGTCGAGCAGCCAGACGTCGACATCGACCCCGTTGCGGCGGTTCGACAGCATGGCCACGGTCCGGCCGTCCGGGCTGACCCCGGCCAGCCGGTGCACGGCGCGGGGGTCGTCGGTGAGCACCCGCACCGCCCGCCGGTCGCGCGCCACCGGCCCGTCGAGGTCCAGCAGCCACAGCTGGCTGCGCTCGTCCCCGCCGGCGTCGCCCTCCACGACCGCCCGCCGGTGCCCCGGCCGGTAGCGCGCCGTGACCACCCGCTCGTCGTACGCCGTCAGCGGCCGCTGCACGCCGTCGTCCCACTCGGCGAGCTGGTCGATGCCGCTGGTGTCCGTCCGCAGCAGCAGGCGCTCGCCGTCCCGGTCGACGGCGACGGTGGACCGGGCCGCGATCAGCTCACGCAGCACGGCGTTTCCGGGGCCACGACGCTCGACGCAGGTACGCGCCCGTCCCGGCCGCGGCGGCCGCCGCACCCACGCCGGCCGCTGCCCAGCGTGCCCGCCCCCGGTGCGGCTCGCCCCAACCGCCCCGCGTCTGGACGCCCGTCAGGCGGGGCTCGACGATGCCGCCGGGGTTGGCCGGCGCCGGTGAGCCGGACGACAGCAGGAACCACCGGCTCGCCCGCCCCAGCAG
>JALYNB010000396.1 GCA_030773395.1 Actinomycetota bacterium | reverse complement strand
CGCCGGGGGAGCTCCAGGGGATGTGGCCGGCCGCCTTGGCCGCCGGGCCCACGCAGCGGGCGCTGGCGGGCCGGACGGAGCTGCGGCAGGAGACCGTACGCCTCTGGGGGGCGCTGGAGTCGCAGCTCGCGGCGACCCTGCGGGGATCCGAGTCCGAGCTGGCCGGGCTGGAGATCACCACCTGCCTGAGGGACGGCGAGCTGGAGGTGGTCACGCGCTTCGTCCCGGAGGCGCAGCCCGCCTACGACCGGCTCGCCGCGCTGCTCGCCGAGCAGCACGGCGACACCCTGTTCTCCACCGGGCCCACACTGGACGATCTCGTCGCCGGTGCGTTCGTCGATCGCGGGCTCACCGTGGCCACCGCGGAGTCGTGCACCGGTGGCCTGCTCGCGGGGCGGTTGACCGAACGGGCCGGGTCCTCCGCCTGGGTCCTCGGCGGCATCACGGCCTACGCCAATTCGGCGAAGGAGCGGCTCGTCGGAGTTCCGGCCGGGATGCTGGCCGAGCACGGGGCGGTCAGCCCCGAGGTGGCCGGGGCCCTGGCCGACGGCGCCCGGGCCCGGTTCGACGCCGACGTCGGCGTCGGAATCACCGGTATCGCCGGCCCGGGCGGTGGAACGGCGGACAAACCGGTCGGCACGGTGCACGTCTGCGTGGTCGGGCCGGAGGGGAGGAAGGCGCGGGCGCTGCGGCTCTCGGGCTCGCGATCCGCGGTACGGGGACGATCGGTCACGGTGGGTCTGCACCTGCTCCGCGAGCTCCTCCTCGGTGGGCCAGCTGCCTGAGCCGCAGGTCACCGCGGCGACCGCCGGCGGCCCGGGACGAGGTCGGGCAGAGGGTGTCGAATCGGTCCCCTGACCAACTACCCTGCGTGTAATTTATGTGCCGCCCCTTCCCCGGACGGGACGGTCCTGTGCCGTGATCTCCGCCCCGGCGGAGCCGACGATCCACTGGACGAGAGCGGGCAACGTGCGAGCAGACGACGACGGGTCTTCCCCGGGATCCCCCGACCCGCTGGCCGATGTCCCCGACGCCGTCTACCGCCTGGACGCCCATGGGCGATTCCGCTACCTCAACTCCGCCGCCGAGGCGCTGCTCGAACGCAACGCCGACGAGCTGATCGGCAAGGTGGCGCTCGACTGCTTCCCCGACGCCCGCGGCTCGCTGATCGAGGAACAGTTCCGCGGCGCCTTCACCGATCGCTGCCCGCGGCAGTTCGCATACTTCTATGAGCCGCAGAATCGCTGGTACGAGATCCGGGCGTTCCCCGACCAGGCCGGCGTCGCCGTGTTCTTCCGGGACGTCGACGACCACTTCCGCAGCGACCAGCAGCGTGACGCGGCGATGCGCGAGCTCACCGACGTGCTCGAGGCGCTTCCCTCGGCGACGGTCCTCGTCGACGAGGCGGGCCGCATCGTCACCGCGAACCGCGCATGGGAGGTGAACGGGGAGATCTTCCGGCGGCACGGGCAGGAGCCCGGCGGTGTGGGCGACGACTACCTGGAGGCGATGAGCAGGGGGCTCGAACCGTCCGATCACGCCGTGATCGAGCAGGCGGTGCGCCGCCTGCTGGAGGAGTCCGCCGACCCGGGGGGCGACCCCGGCTGCCAGACCTTCGACCACGACTACTCAGTCCGGTCAGGCGGGGAGACCACCTGGTTCCGCTTGCAGGCCTCCCGGGTCACCGGGGCGTCCCGGGTCGTCGTCACGCACACGGACATCACCGCGAGGGTGCGCAGCGAGCAGGCCGTGGCCTGGCAGGCCGGCCACGACGAGCTGACCGGGCTGCCGAACCGGTCGTTCCTGCTGCGCTCGCTCTCCGACGCGCTCGCCGAGCGGCGCAGCGGCGCCGAGGCCACCGGGCTGCTCGTGCTCGACCTGGACAGCTTCAAGACCGTCAACGACTCGCTCGGCCACGACGTGGGCGACGCGCTGCTGTGCCAGGTCGCCGCCCGGCTGACCGAGCAGGTCCGTCCAGGTGACGTGGTGGGCCGGCTGGGTGGCGACCAGTTCGTCGTCCTGGCCCGGCGGTGCGACTCCTCCGAGGCGGCGGCCCTGGCGTTCCGGTTGCAGACGACCTTCGCGCTGCCCTTCGTCGCCGCGGGCATCTCGGTCCCGGTCTCGGCCAGCATCGGCGTCGCGGTGTCGCGGGCGGAGTCCGACGACGGGCACCAGCTGCTCAGCGACGCCGACGCGGCCATGTACGCGGCGAAGGGCTCCGGCCGGGACCGCGTGCACCTCTTCTCGCCCGGCCTGCGCGAGGCGGCCCGCTGGCGTCTGGAGGTGGCCACCCGGCTACGGGACGACGCTGTCGACCAGCTCGTCGTCCACTACCAACCGGTGGTGCGGCTGGACAACGGCGAGGTGGAGGGCGTCGAGGCCTTGGTCCGCTGGCAGCACCCGGAGCGGGGACTCCTGCCGCCCGACTCGTTCCTGTCGGTCGCCGAGGAGACCGGGCAGGTCATACCCATCACCCGGTGGTTGCTCCGGGAGACCACGCGGCGGGCCGCGGAGTGGGCCGCCGCCGGGCTGCCGCTGCGCATGTCGGTCAACGTGAGCGCCCGGCACTTCTCCGCCGAGACGCTGGTCCGGGACGTTCGGGTGGCGCTGCGGGAGTCGGGGCTGCCCGCCGACCAGCTGGTGCTGGAGCTCACCGAGACCACCGTCGCCGAGGACCCCACCCGCGCGGAGGATCAGCTCCTCGTGCTGCGCAGCTTCGGCGTCCGCGTGGCGATCGACGACTTCGGCACGGGCTGGTCGTCGCTGGCACAGCTCTTCGCGCTGCCCATCGGCACCCTGAAGATCGACCGTTCGCTGCTCACCGCCGCAGAGCGGGCGGTGGCCGGTGAGACGGGCGCGGTCCTGGCGGCCATCGTGGGTCTCACCCGGACGCTGGGCATCCGCTCCGTCGCCGAGGGGGTGGAGACTCCCGAGCATCTCCGCATGGTGCGGGACGCGGGCTGCGACCTGGCCCAGGGCTGGCTGCTCGGTCAGCCGATGCCGGCGGACGAGGTCCCCGGGTTCGTGCGCCGGGTCAAGGCGGCCGGCGGGGATCTGTGCGCGCTGGCGGTCGCGGGTGCCGCAGTCTCCTCCGCCGGGTGATCGGTCGTCGGCCGGGCCGCCGGGCGACGGCGCCGGCCGGCCC
>JALYNB010000395.1 GCA_030773395.1 Actinomycetota bacterium | reverse complement strand
GCCCTGCTCCTGCGCACACCCTGGCGGGCGCTGCCCGACGTGCTCGCAGACGCGGGCGTCGGGGCGGCGCTCCGGCTGTCGCTGGTCTGCGCGACGGCGGCCACCCTGCTGTGCCTGCTGCTGGGCGTGCCGCTCGCCTGGCTGCTGGCACGCGCGGACTTCCCGGGTCGCCGGGTCGTGCGCGCGCTGGTCACGGTGCCCCTCGTCCTGCCACCCGTCGTCGGCGGCGTCGCGTTGCTGCTGCTGCTGGGCCGCCGCGGGCTGCTCGGTCAGCACCTCGACACGTGGTTCGGGGTCACGATCCCGTTCACCACTACCGCCGTGGTGGTCGCCGAGGCGTTCGTCGCGATGCCGTTCCTCGTCGTCGCGGTGGAGGGAGCGTTGCGCGGCGCCGACCGGCGTTACGAGGAGGCCGCCGCGACACTCGGGGCGTCCCCGGGTCTGGTGTTCCGCCGGGTGACCCTCCCGCTGGTGTCGCCCGGGGTGACCGCGGGCGCCGTGCTCTGCTTCGCCCGGGCTCTGGGCGAGTTCGGCGCCACGATCACCTTCGCCGGCAGCTTCCCCGGCGTCACGCGCACGATGCCGCTCGAGGTCTACCTCGCGCTGGAGACCGACCCGCCGGCGGCGGTCGTGCTCTCGCTGGTGCTGCTCGCGGTCTCGGTGCTCGTCCTCGTCAGCCTGCGCGACCGCTGGCTGACGGGCGGCACGCCGTGACCGTCGGCCGGCCGCTCGATCAGGCGGGCCAGGGCCTGGACGGCGACCTGCAGGTCAGGCGCGACGGGTTCACCCTCGACGCTCGGCTGGCCGTCGAGTCCGGGGGCGTGCTGGCCCTGCTGGGTCCCAACGGCGCAGGCAAGTCCACCGCGCTGCGCACGCTCGCCGGACTCACCGCCCTGACCGGCGGGCGCGTCGACCTGTTCGGCCGGTGCCTCGACGACCCCGCCCGGGGTATGTGCGTGCCGGCCGCCCGGCGCGGCGTCGGCATGGTGTTCCAGGACTACCTACTGTTCCCCCACCTCACCGCGCTGGAGAACGTGGCGTTCGGGCTGCGTGCCGCCGGACGCCGGCGGCGCGAGGCTCGCGCGGTGGCCCGCGACTGGCTCAACCGCGTGGGGCTCGGGGAGCACGCCGGAGTCCGGCCCACGGCGCTGTCCGGCGGCCAGGCGCAACGGGTGGCGCTCGCGCGCGCCCTGGCCCCCGGGCCCCGGCTGCTGCTCCTCGACGAGCCGCTGGCGGCACTGGACGCCGGCACGCGAGTGCAGGTGCGCTCGGAGCTTCGGCGGCACCTCGACGACTACGCGGGCTGCACCGTCCTCGTGACCCACGACCTGCTCGACGCCCTGGTTCTCGCCGACTCCCTGGCCGTGGTCGAGGCCGGCCGGGTCGTGCAGCGCGGCACTCCAGGGGACGTCGCGCGGGCCCCGCGCACGCCGTACGTCGCCCGGCTCGTCGGACTGAACCTCCACCGCGGCCGGGCCCGAGGTTCCCTCGTCGAGGTCGGTCCCGGCGTCGCGTTCCCCGCGGCGGCCCCCGCTGCGGGCGACGTGTGGGTGGCCTTCCCCCCCGCAGCGGTCACGCTGCACACCTCGGTGCCGGTTACCGGCAGTGTCACGCGGTGGCCGGGTCGGGTCACCGGCCTGGAGCAGCACACCGACGTGGTGCGCGTGCGGGTGGCGGGCGACCTCGACGTCCTCGCGGACGTCCCCGCCGCGACGGTCGCCGACCTGCGGCTGACCGTCGGGTCGCCGGTGTGGGCGGCCGTGCCGCCGGCCGCGGTGCGCACCTACGCGTGACCGCGGACGATCGGCACGCGATCGAGGGGGTGTAAGAAGGCCCTGTCCCCGCGCTCCAGCTCCGGGAGGCACACTGCGGCCGTGACCACGTCCGAGCACTCAAGCGACGTCGCGGGCGGCGCGCCCGACGTCAGCGCGCAGGCGGCGACCGCCAGGGGCGCGGCGACGACGAAGGCCGGCCGCGGCGCCGACGCTGCCGTCGCGGACTGCGCGCTCTACGAACACGGCCGGCGGCAGCCCGGGCAGCTGCCGCTCACCGAGGCCGGGCCGCTGGCGCGAGTGACCGACGGCTTCGTCTGGGTCGGGCTGCAGCAGCCCACCGACGCCGACATCGCCGAGGTCGCCCAGCAGTTCGGGCTGCCGGCCCTCGCCGTCGAGGACGCGGTGAAGGCCCACCAGCGGCCGAAGCTCGAGGTGTACGACGACATCGTCTTCGTGGTGCTCAAGCCCGTGCGGTACGTCGACCACGACGAGGTCGTCGACATCAGCGAGATCGCGTTCTTCGTGGGGCCGAGCTTCGTCGTCACCGTGCGCCACGGGACGTCGTCTGTGCTGCGCCAGGTCCGAGCGGAGCTCGACAGCGGCGGGGCCGACCCCCTCGAGTTCGGTCCGACGGACGTCCTCTACCGCGCGGCGGACCTCGTGGTCGACGGTTACGAGGAGGCGATCGAGCACATCAACGTGGACGTCGACGAGATCGAGACGCAGGTCTTCGGGCCGGGCGAGGACGACCACGCCGAGCGCATCTACAAGCTCAAGCGCGAGATCGCCGACTTCCGTCGGGCGGTGCTGCCGCTGGCCAGGCCGCTGGAGCGCCTCGCGGGCGCCGCGGTCGAGCAGCTGCCCGCGCACTCCGCGCCGTACTTCCGCGACGTCTTCGACCACGTGCAGCGCGCCTCCGACGCCATCGAGAGACTCGACCGGCTGCTCACCGACGTGCTGCAGGCCAACGTCGCCCGGGTCACGGTGGTCCAGAGCGAGATCGCGCTGCGGCAGAACGAGGACGTGCGGAAGATCTCCGCGTGGGCCGCGATCGCCCTCGTACCGACTGCCATCGCCGGCATCTACGGGATGAACTTCGAGCACATGCCGGAGCTGGAGTGGAGGTACGGCTACCCGCTCGTGCTCTGCGTCATCGCCCTGGCCTGCGTCGTGCTCTACCGGTTGTTCCGACGCAACCGTTGGCTCTGAGCTCGACGCCGTGACGTCACTCGAGCTGGGTGGGGGCCGACCGCAGCCGCCAGCGCGGCGGGACCTGCCCGCCCGCATCCGGCGGCGGCTGGTGCGCACGGTGCGGCATCCGCACCCGTCGCAGGTCGGCGTCGCGGCGTTCGCCCTGGCCGTGTTCGCCGTGACGGCCCTGCTCCTGCTCCCCGCCTCGGCCGAGCCCGGCGAGCAGACGACGTTCCGGCAGGCGCTGTTCACCGCCACCTCGGCCGTCTGCGTGACCGGGCTCGCCGTGGTGGACACGCCTACGCACTGGTCGACGTTCGGGGAGCTGGTGGTCCTCGGCGGGATCCAGGCCGGCGGTTTCGGCATCATGACCCTCGCGTCACTGCTCGGGCTGCTGGCCTCGCGCCGGCTCGGGCTGCGGTCCCGGCTGCTGACCCGGTGGGAGACGAAGGCCGAGGGGCTCGGGGATGTCCGCCGAGTGCTGCGCGGCGTCGCTCGGACGACTTTCGTCGTCGAGGGGAGCGTCGCCATCGCCCTGTGGCTGCGGCTCTGGCTGGGGCACGACCTCGACCCCGGTCCGGCGCTCTACCGGGGCGTCTTCCACGCGGTGTCGGCGTTCAACAACGCCGGCTTCTCGCTGTTCAGCGACAACCTGATGGGCTTCACGACCGACCCCTGGGTCTGCCTCCCGCTCGCCGCGGCGGTGATCCTCGGCGGCCTCGGCTTCCCGGTGCTGTTCGAGCTGCGGCGCGAGCTGCGCCGGCCGCGCTCCTGGTCGCTGCACACGAAGACGACCTTGTTCACGTACGGCCTGCTGCTGGTGGGGGGCACCGCCGTCATCACGGCGTTCGAGTGGCACAACCCGGGGACGCTGGGCCCGCTCAGCGTGCCGGGCAAGCTGCTCGCCGGGTTCTTCCAGGGCGGTGTGCAGCCGCGCACCGCCGGCTTCAACTCCCTCGACGTCGGCCAGATGCAGCCGACGAGCCTGCTGGTGACCGACGTGCTCATGTTCATCGGCGGGGCCAGCGCGAGCACCGCCGGAGGCATCAAGGTGACGACCTTCATGGTGCTGTTCTTCGCGATCCTCGCGGAGGCACGCGGTGAGGAGCACGTGGACGCGTTCCACCGCGAGGTCCGCTCGCCAGTGCTGCGGCAGGCGCTCACCGTCGCGCTGCTGGGGGTCGCCCTCGTGGTCACCGGGACGCTCGCGCTCCTTGCGATCAGCCGGCTCCCCCTCGAGCAGGTGCTGTTCGAGGTCATCTCGGCGTTCGCCACCGTCGGGCTGTCGACGGGGATCACGGCCGACCTCCCGGCGGCCGGGCAGTACCTGCTCGTCATGCTGATGTTCCTGGGACGCACCGGCCCGGTCACACTGGCCACGGCGCTCGTGCTGCGGGAACGCCGCCGGCAGTACCGCCGGCCGGAGGAGAGGGTGCTAGTTGGCTGAGCAGGAGCAGGACAGCGTCCTCGTCGTCGGGCTCGGCCGCTTCGGCGGCGCCCTCTCCACGACTCTCGAGCGGCTGGGGCACGAGGTGCTGGCCGTCGACGACGACCTCGACCTGGTGCAGGAGTGGGCAGGTCAGGTCACCAACGTCGTCCAGGCCGACGCGACGAGCGAGAGCGTGATGCGCCAGCTCGGGGCCGAGCAGTTCGACATCGGAGTGGTCGCCATCGGCGACGACATCGAGACCAACCTGCTCAGCGCGGGCGTGCTCATCGACCTGGGGCTCCGCCAGGTCTGGGCCAAGGCCATCACCCCGGCCCACGGCCGGATCCTGGAGCGCGCAGGCGTCAAGCACGTCATCTACCCGGAGCGGGACGCCGGGGAGCGCACCGCCCACCTGCTCTCCGGGCGGCTCATCGACTTCATCGAGTTCGACGACGGCTTCGCGATCGTCAAGCTCGCGGCGCCGCCGGAGTCCTACGACCGGTCGCTCGCGGACTCGGCCCTGCGCAGCAAGTACGGCGTGACGATCGTCGGCGTCAAGCGCCCCGGCCACGACTTCACCTACGCGCGACCGGAGACGGTGGTGCACGAGGGCGACCTGCTCATCGTCTCCGGGAGCACGCGGCTCATCGAGAACTTCGCAGCCGACGCCTGCTGAGGTGACCGGCGACTCCCGACACCGCCGCGCGGGCCAGCCCATCCGGGCCAGTCCCGCCGCAGGAGGCGTGGAGGACGCTGGCCCCGCCGACGTCGGGGGTGGGCCGCCATGACGAGCACCTACTGGGACTGCAGGTCAGCACGATGGGAGGGCGGCGAGCCCGAGCACGTCGTGCCCGCCTGGGCGGATTCGGGGAACGCGGCTCCGCCTGCACCCGCCGCGGTCCCCGCAGCCCCGGCCCAGCGCGAGCCCGCGGAGGACCCGGTGGGCGTGCTGCCGGGTGACCGCGCGCTGCTCGACTGAGGGCCGCACGGACAGCAAGCCCACAGGCGCGGCCCAGCCCGCTCACGGCCTGCGGCCGCACGCTCGTCGGCATGACCGCGAGCGCGACAGCCGGCACCGGCGAGGGGCGGGCCGACCCCGGTCTCCGAGAGCAGCTGACCGGGTTCCGCCTGGTGGGCGGCGTCACGACGGCCGCGTACCTGCTCCTCTACGTCCTGCTCCGTCCGAGCCTCGGCGAGCAGGTCGCCAACCTCGTCGCGCTGGCCCTGACCGTTGACGCCAACACCGTCGCGAACCGGCGGCTCAGCTTCGCCGTACGGGCGGACGGGGGCCGCGGTCGCGAGCACGCGCAGGCCTGGGTCGCGTTCGCGGTCTGGCTCCTGCTCAGCAGCGGCGTGCTCGCGGCCCTCGAGGCGCACGGCATCACGAGCGGGGCCGTGCACCTCGCGGTCCTGGTGGCCGCGGAAGCGGTCGCCGGTGTCGTGCACTTCGTGCTGCTGCGCTCGTGGGTGTTCGCCCCGCACCGACGCACGCCCGCGACCGTCGCGGGCTGAAGGGGACTGGACTACGGCCGCCTGCGCACACCCGAACGATGCCCCGCCGCCGGCCCGGGCACCGGCACCGCATGCGCCGTACGCCTCCCCTCCTCGTCACCTCGGCCGCCGTCGCGGGGACGTCCTCTACGGGCTGCTCGCCGTCGCCGGCGGCGGCCGTCGCCGAGGTCCTGGCGCTGGAGGCGTCGACCCTCGAGCTGGCCCGCCGCAGCTGGTGGTGGACCGCCCCGCCGGTCTGGCGCTCCTGCCCTACGCGGTCTGGGTCACCTTCGCCACAGCGCTCACCGCCGACCTGGCCCGACAGGCGACCACTCCGGGGGCGCGCAGTGCGCTCCGCGACGACCTCAGGACCAGCACCGGCACGGCGACGTAGGCCGGCACGTCGCCGGGCCGCAGCGAGCGTCCGTACCGGCGCAGGTCGAGCGCGTAGAAGTCGTAGCCGCGGCTCGCAAGTCCGCCGCGACGTGGTCCTGGAAGAAGTAGTCGGAGAGCCCGTGCACGCAGAGGACCGCCGCCGGGCGGGCGGTGAGGCCGAAGAGCGTGGGCAACCGTGAGCGGAGGGCGTGGGATTCGAACCCACGATGAGGATTCCTCCCCATAGCGGTTTTCAAGATCGTGAGGAGGGGTCCGGCGGCGTCCACCGGTGATCGCTGCAGTGCGAAAAACCCTGATCAGGTCGGGTGCCAAGTCCAGGCCCGTGCACCCCCGTACGCCGTCGTCCGTCCGCTCCGGCCCCACCACGGCCCCACCAGCCCACTCGACCAGGACGTGCAGCCCCCTTCCCCAGCCCGAGCTCCTCACAGCGTCATCGACGTGAGCGGCCGCGTCGGCGG
>JALYNB010000394.1 GCA_030773395.1 Actinomycetota bacterium | reverse complement strand
ACCGACGAGACGCAGCACGCGGACCTCCTGTGTGTCGGGGGACGTGGAGGCCGACAGCGCAGCACGGCCGGCGGCGCGACACAACGGGTCGCATCCCCTCTGCCGCACATGCGGTGGTCTGCCCGGGAGGGCCTTCAGCCGCCGTTCAGACCGCTGCAGATCCGGCCGCGGGCCGTGGGGCCGGCGGTAGGTTGCGCCCTCCCGACGCAGCGGCCAGTGAGGACGACGGCATGCTGCGGCTGGCCCGTCTCGTGGAGGTGCAGGTGCGCAGGACCGACCCGGAGGGCCCGACCGCGGGCGACACCACCCCAGGCACCTCCGGTCCTGGGGCCGACCCCTCCCCCGACGCCGGCCGGCTCGAGCCCGTCGCAGGCACGGGCACCGGCCTGCAGCGCGAGGTCGCCCGCATGACCGACGGCCGCCGCATCACCTACTACTGGGCCCGTCCCGGGGCGCAGCCGTGAGCGAGCGGCGCTACGACCCGACCGCCGACGAGTGGGTCACGTTCGCCACCCACCGCCAGGGCCGCACGTACAAGCCGGCGGCGGGCGCCTGCCCGCTCTGCCCGTCCCGCCCGGCTGCGCCCGGGGTGCTCGCCCGTCCCGGGGTTGAGGTGCCGCGGACGTCGTACGAGGTGGTGGTCTTCGACAACCGGTTCCCGTCGCTGTCGCTGACACCGCCCGTTCCGGACGTGGAGCCCACCGACCTCTTCCCGGTGGAGCCCGCGCTCGGGCACTGCGAGGTCGTCGTCTACTCCGACGACCACGACACGACGCTGGCCGACCTGCCGCGCGACCGGGTGCGGATGCTCGTCGACGTGTGGGCCGACCGGTACGACGAGCTCGGCGGCCTCGACGGCATCTCCTACGTCATGCCGTTCGAGAACAAGGGCGACGTCATCGGCGTGACGCTCGCCCACCCGCACGGGCAGGTCTACGCCTACCCGGACGTGCCGCCGCGGCCGGCGCGGGAGCTGCGCGCAGCCCGGCGCCACCACGAGCGGACCGGCCGGTGCGTGGAGTGCGACGTCGTCGCGGCCGAGCTGGACGGCCCGCGGCAGGTGCTGCGCGGGCGGTCCACTGTCGCGTTCGTGCCGTTCTGGGCACGCTTCCCGTACGAGGTGCACGTCGTGCCGACCGCGCACCGCCCGACGCTGCCCGGCCTCGACGACGCCGAGCGCGACGACCTCGCCGACGTGCTGTCCCGCCTCGTCCGGGCGTACGACGGCCTGTTCGGCTTCTCGCTGCCCTACGTCATGGCCCTGCACGCCCGGCCCACCGACGACCGCGAGGACTGGGACCCGGTGAGCCACCTGCACGTCGAGTTCGCCCCACCGCACCGCAGCGCCGACAAGCTGAAGTACCTCGCCGGGTCCGAGCTGGCGGGCGGCGCCTTCATGACGGACGTGGCGCCCGAGGTGGCCGCTGCCCGGCTGCGGGAGTGCCTGTCGTGAGCGACGTCGGACGGCGGGCCGAGGCCCTGAGGGGCGTCCTGGCCGACGCGACCGGCCGCGAGGTGACCGGCGTCTGGGCCGCGCCCGGCCGCGTCAACCTGCTCGGCGAGCACACGGACTACAACGACGGCTTCGTGCTGCCCGCGGCGATCGACCGCGAGGCCCTCGTCGCGGTGGCGCTGCGCGACGACGACGTGGTCACCTGCCGGTCGCTGGACCTGCCGGGCGAGGTGACCGCGCGAGTCGGCGAGCTGGGGCCGGGCGCGGTCGACGGCTGGGCGGCGTACCCGCTGGGCGTGGTCTGGGCGCTGCGCGAGGCGGGGGTGGCGGTGCCCGGGCTCGACCTGGCCGTCGGCTCGGATGTGCCGGTCGGGGCCGGCCTGTCGTCGAGCGCGGCGCTCGAAGCTGCGGTCGCGCTCGCGGTCGCCGACCTGACCAGCGCCGCGCTGTCGCGCAGCGACCTGGCGGTCGCGTGCCGGCGGGCGGAGACCGACGTCGTGGGCGCCCCCGTCGGGATCATGGACCAGATGGCCGCCCTGCAGGGCCACGCCGGCGCGGCCCTGCTGCTCGACTGCCGGTCGCTCGAGGTCCAGCCCGTCCCGCTGCACCTCGACGAGCTCGGCCTGCAGCTGCTGGTCGTCGACACCCGGGTGAGCCACGCGCACGCGTCCGGGGAGTAC
>JALYNB010000393.1 GCA_030773395.1 Actinomycetota bacterium | reverse complement strand
CGTGCCCCGTGAACGACGGCGCCGCCGCCGTCGCCGTGCTCTCCGAGCGCATGGCGCGGGAGCTCGACGTCACGCGCGGGCTGCGCTTCGTGGACGCCGTCGCCGCCGGCGTCGACCCCAATGTGCTCGGGGTCGGCCCCGTCCCCGCCACCCGCGGATTGCTGGCGCGCAACCCGGGCGTCGGGCTGGGCGACATCGGCGTCGTCGAGTTCACCGAGGCGTTCGCCGGGCAGGTGCTGGCCTGCCTCGACCTGCTCGGACTGGGCGAGGAGCGAGTGAACCTCTCAGGCGGGGCGATCGTGCTCGGACACCCGTGGGGAGCATCTGGCGCGGTGCTCGTCACCCGTCTGCTCGCCGAGACGGCGCGGGCCGGCAGCCGGCGCTCCGCGCCCCGCTACGCGCTCGCCACCCTGGGTATGGCCGGGGCATGGGCCTCGCGACACCCTGTTCGAGCCCCTCTGACCGGAGGGCCCGCAGGCGGTCGGGCCGTCCCGCGGTGATCAGTCTCGAGGGGGTGACCCATGCCTACGGCGAGCGCGTCGTGCTGGAGGACCTCGATCTCTCGCTGTCCGAGCGCCGCGTCGCGGTCATCGGCGCGAACGGGTCCGGCAAGAGCACCTTCGCCCGCCTGCTCAACGGGCTGATCGTCCCGAGCGCCGGTCGCGTGCTCGTCGACGGGCTGGACACGAGGACGGACGGCAGGGCGGTCCGCAGGCGCGTCGGGTTCGTCTTCCAGGACCCCGACGCCCAGATCGTCTACCCGACGGTGGCGGAGGACCTCGCCTTCGGCCTGCGCAACCTCCGGCTCCCCCGGGACGAGATCGAGCGCAGGATCGAGGCCGTCCTGGCCCACTACGGGCTGGCCCACGCCCGTGACCGGCCCGCGCACCTGCTCAGCGGGGGCGAGAAGCAGCTTCTGGCCCTGTGCGGCGTGCTCGTCATGGAGCCGCGCTACCTCGTCGCCGACGAGCCGACGACCCTGCTCGACCTGCGCAACAAGCGCCGGATCGCGCGGGCGATCCGCGAGCTCGAGCAGCCGGTGGTCGTCGTCTCGCACGACCTCGACCTCCTCGCCGACTTCGAGCGGGTCCTGGTCTTCGACGCGGGCCGCGTGGTCGCCGACGGTCCAGCCGGGGAGAGCCTCGCGGTCTACCACCGGCTGATGACGTGATGGCCGGCGTCTACGTCCCCGGCGCGTCCCCGTTGCATCGCGCCCCCCCGGCCGCGAAGCTCGTAGCGCTCGCGCTCGCCGCCCTCGGCCTGCTCCAGCTCCAGGCGCCGCTGCCGCTCGCGCTCGCGCTCGCCGCCTGCCTGGCGATGTACGCGGTGGCTCGCATCCCGGGCCGGATGGCGGTGCACCAGATCCGCCCGGCGCTCCTCGTCCTTGGCGCGATCTTCGCCGCCCACGCGCTGATCGCCACCCCGGCCGACGGCGCGGTCGTCGTCCTGCGGCTGGTGACCCTGATCCTGCTTGCCGCCCTCGTCACGATGACGACCCGCATCACGGACATGCTCGACGTCATCGAGCGCGCCTGCCGGCCCCTCGCCCGCGTCGGGGTCGACCCCGCCAAGGTGGGGCTCGTCCTCGCCCTGTCGATCCGGTTCATCCCGGTGCTTGCCGACCAGGCGAAGGAGATCCGGGAGGCTCAGCGGGCCCGGGGTGCCCACCGCGCCCCGCGCCCGCTGCTCGTGCCGCTGCTGATCAAGACGCTGCGTCTGGCGCACGACCTGGGCGAGGCGCTCGACGCGCGGGGCTTCGAGGGCGCGGGCCCGGCCGGGGGCGGCGCCGAGAGGAGGCGGCGGGCGTGAACGCTTCCCGGCGCTCCGACGCGGCGGAGGGGAGGGTGGCGGGGCTGTGGGTCGCCGCGCGGGCGGGCGAGCCGATGGTGGCGGTGCCAAGCGCGCGGCTGGTCGCCGGCCTGGGATTCGAGGGCGACCGGTACGCGGTCCGCGGGGGAACGTGGTCCGAGTACCCGCCCCAGGAGCAGCAGCTCACGCTGATCGCCCGCGAGGGGCTCGAGGCCTTCGCCCTCCATGCCGGCGAGTCGCTGCCCCCGGAGCTCACGCGTCGCAACGTCCTGACCGAGGCGGTCGCCCTCGACGAGCTCATCGGCGAGCGCTTCCTGGTCGGGAGCGCGCTCTGCCGCGGGGTCAAGGCCTGCGAGCCGTGCCGCCATCTCGAGCGCCTGACGGGCCGCGCGCTGCTGCGCGGGCTCGCCCGCCGAGGAGGCATCAACGCCGAAGTGCTGGCCGACGGGCAGGCCTGGCTCGGAGCGCCGGTGCTGCCCGTGGCGCGCTGAGGGCGACCCCTCCGGGGCCTCGTTGGCGCGCGTCGAGCGGGCGCGCCTCGTGTCGGCCGGTGCTGAGCGACAGGCTGCTGCCGGCGCG
>JALYNB010000392.1 GCA_030773395.1 Actinomycetota bacterium | reverse complement strand
CCCCCGTGCCGCTCGCGCTCCCGGCCTGCTGCAGGGCCCGCCACGCGGCGTAGCCGCCGGCCGCCGCGAGCCCCACCAGCACGACCCGTCCCAGAACCGCCATGTCGGACCTCCTCGTGTCGCCTGTTCGTCCCCCGCGCCGCGTCCGCCGTACGACCGGCAGCCGTGCACGGCACCCAGCCCCTCTGCCCCGCCCACGGCGCGTCGCACCTGCCGTCGGCGGGCTGCTGCCCTCGCCGCTATCGCGGGAGCACCGGCGCCTGTGAGGGGCGCCGCGGGGCCGTCGGCCAGGAGGGGGAGCGCGGTGGTCGGGGACGTCGTGCTGCCGCCCGACCCCACGAGCCCCCGCTGCGCGTGACACCACGTCGCCGCAGTCCTGGAGCGGGCCGGCCTCGGCGACGTCGCCGACGTGCCACCTGCTGACAACGGCCCCCGACGAGGACGTGGCCGCCTTCCGCCGGTGGTGCTTCGGGCAGGTCGCCGCACAGGCCGCGGGGGAGCCGCCGGAGCCCTGGCGGGCGCGCGTCCGCTGATCGGGAGGCCCGGCGTCGGCGAACCCGAACCCGAACCCGGTCGGTGGGGTACGGATCGGGCTCCGGCCTCGGGTGGCGGGGCTGGCGGCGGTGACCACGCAGTTCCTGACGCTGAACCCGGCGTACCGCGTCAGGGATCTGCACGGTCACGGGAAGCGTGACGCTGGGGCGGTGGCGACCCGCCCCGTAACACGACCCCTGACGGTAGCGGGGCCACCCCGGAGGGCGGCCCCGCTGTGGCGGAGGATGCGAGATTCGAACTCGCGAGGGGTTGCCCCCAACACGCTTTCCAAGCGTGCGCCCTAGGCCAACTAGGCGAATCCTCCGCCGGAGAGGATAGCGGACGCCCGGGAGCGCCCGGCCGGGCCGCGGGCCACGGGGCGGGGCCTCGCACGCCGCGGGCGCCGTCTACAGTGGGGCGCAGACCCCTCGCGCGACGACATCCTGCTGAACCCCCCCAGGGCCGGAAGGCAGCAAGGGTAGGCGGGCCCTGCCGGGTGCGTGAGGGGTCCTTCGCGTCCTCGGGGAGGTGCCGCCGTGAGCCTCGCGCTCTACCGCAAGTACCGGCCGGGCTCGTTCGCCGAGGTCGTCGGCCAGGAGCACGTGACCGAGCCCCTGCAGCGCGCGCTGGCCAACGGCCGCGTGGGGCACGCCTACCTGTTCAGCGGCCCGCGCGGTTGCGGCAAGACCTCGAGCGCCCGGATCCTCGCCCGGTCGCTGAACTGCGTGCAGGGCCCCACCCCCACGCCCTGCGGGGCGTGCGACTCGTGCGTCGCGCTCCGCCCGGACGGGCCCGGCAGCCTCGACGTCATCGAGATCGACGCCGCCAGCCACGGCCGAATCGACGACGCCCGCGAACTGCGCGAGCGGGCCTTCTTCAGCCCGATCTCCGCGCGCTACAAGATCTACATCATCGACGAGGCCCACATGGTCACGAAGGAGGGCTTCAACGCCCTCCTGAAGCTCGTCGAGGAGCCCCCCGACTTCCTGAAGTTCGTCTTCGCGACGACGGAGCCCGACAAGGTGCTCGCGACCATCCGGTCGCGCACCCAGCATTACCCCTTCCGGCTGGTGCCGCCGTCCGTGCTGCGGGACCACCTCGCCCGCGTCTGCGAGGCGGAGGGGGTCGCCGTCGAAGCCACGGTGCTCCCGCTGGTCGTCCGCGCAGGGGCGGGCTCCGTGCGGGACTCGCTGTCCCTGCTCGACCAGCTGCTCGCCGGGGCCGGCCCGGAGGGGCTCACGCTGCCGGACGCGCTGGGGCTCCTCGGCTACACCGACGCCTCGCTGCTCGACGAAGTCGTGCAGGCCTTCGCTGCCGGGGACGCGGCGGCGGTCTACGAGACCGTCGACCGGGTCGTCGAGGGCGGCACGGATCCGCGACGCTTCGCCGCCGACCTGCTCGAGCGGCTCCGCGACCTCGTCGTCCTGGAGGCAGTGCCGGGGGCCGCCGACCAGGGGCTGCTCGAGGGCTGCTCGCCCGACCAGGTCGAGCGGATGACCGCGCAGGCGTCGAGCCTCGGCCGGGCCGAGCTCTCGCGAGCCGCCGACCTCCTGCATGCCGGCCTGGTGGAGATGCGCGGCACGACCTCCCCCCGGCTCCTGCTCGAGCTGATCTGCGCGCGGATCCTGCTGCCCGCCGCGGCGTCGGACGAGTCGAGCGTGCTCGCGCGACTCGAGCGGCTCGAGCGGCGGTTCGCGATCGCCGGCCCGGAG
>JALYNB010000391.1 GCA_030773395.1 Actinomycetota bacterium | reverse complement strand
CGGGGCGCGCCGGCGCGACGAGGGTGACGTCGATGCCGGCGCGGTCCATGCCTGCCAGCAGTTCGGTGCAGGACTGCGAGCGGCCGAAGAGAGAGGGCCCGACGAGGGCCAGCGCGTCGACGACGTTCGACATCAGTGCACGACGCGGCCGAAGAGCCGCTGCATGTTGTCGTGCAGCACCAGCCTGCGTTCGGCCTCGGTCAGGCCGGCGGCCAGGACCTTGCGCAGCTCCAGCCGGGGGCGGGCAGCCGGGGCCGTCGCTGCCGTACACCACCCGCTCCGGACCCACGCGGTCGATCGCTGCCCGGATCTTCTCGGGGTAGGGCATCGCGGAGGTCTCGAGCACGATGTTGGGGTGCCGCTCGGCGACGCGGATGGCCTCGTCCACGTGGTAGTAGCCGCCCATGTGACCCAGGATCACCGTCGTGTCCGGCGCCTGAGCCGCCCCGGCCGCGATTGCCGTCGGCGTCGTCATCGGCTCATCGCCGCAGTGGAACAGGGCCGGCGCCCCCCGCTCGCCGGCGAGCCGGAGGAGCCGTACGGTGGCCGCGCTGGCGGGGTGGTCCAACGTCCCCACCGGGTGCAGCTTGAGGCCCTTCATGCCGTAGGAGCCGATCGCCCGCTCCAGCAGCCCCGGTGCCTCGTCGTACCACGGGTGCAGCCGGGCGAACCCGACCAGCCGGTCCGGGAACCGAGCCACCGCTCCGGCCAGGTACTCCAGTGCGTGTGGGTTGAAGCCCGGCAGCTCCGTGTAGGTCATCACGACCGCACGGGAGATCCCCGCTTCATCCAGCAGGGCCACCAGCTTCTCCGGCGGATCCACCCAGCCGAGGGCATGCACCTCGTCGACGTGGGTGTGCGCGTCGATGACCTCACCGAGCGAGTCCAGGGCTTCCTCAGCGACGGTCGCGCTTTCCATCTCGTCCTTTTCGTCCGGGTCATGCCGTGCCGGCCCGCACCTCGGTGTGGGCCGGCACGGGGAACGGGTACAGCCGATCAGGAGGCGTGCTCGGCCGCCAGCCGGCGGTCGATCTCCTCCGCGTCGAACTCGACCTTTTCTGCCGGGCGAGCCGCCGCATCGATCACGGCGGAGCGTGCGGCCGCGAGCCGCATGCTCACGGTGTATCCGACGATGACGATGAGCGTGGTGGTCAGGGTCTTGATCCACTCCTGGGGCACGAGCATGTAGACGCCGAACCCGACCACCGTCCAGGCCACCGCGATCCAGTTGACCCCCCGCCAGTACCAGTAGACGGCGGTGCGGTCGAACAGGGCCGGCACGTCCACGCGCATCCGCTTGAGTAGGACGTAGTCCGCGATCAGTACGCCGGCGATCGGGGCGAAGAAGTTCCCCATGGTGGTCATGAACCCGGCGTACTGGTTCGTGATGTCAGGGAAGACGGACAGCAGCACGCCCAGCGCCGAGATGACCAGCGTCGCCCAGAACCGTCCGAGGCGGGTGACCATGTTGGCCAGCGAGAGCCCGCCGGTGTACAGGTTCAGGACGTTGATGGTCCAGTTGTCCAGCACGATGACGACCAGGATCGCCACGAGCACCGGACCACTGGCGATCCCGGCCAGGACGTCCCGCGCGTCGCCGTTCTCGCCGCGGGTGGCGGCCACGGCGTAGGCGCCCAGGACGGTGGCGATCGTGGTGCCGACGATGGCGGCGGAGAGGGTCCCGATCCACATGTCCACCCGGGTGCGGGAGTAGCGGCAGAAGTCGGCGGCGTCGATGACCATCGAGTACCACGCCGCGGCGACCGAGTTGATCCACAGCGCTACCAGGGCCCACTGCCATCCGACGGTGCCCTCGAAGCCGAAGACCGCACTCGGCGCGTAGGAGGCCTCGTCGTAGGTCATGAGCGCGTAGATGAGGTAGCCGGTGATGATCAGCTTGATCGGGAAGGCCCAGCGCGACAGCACCTTGAGGGAGCCGTAGCCCACCGTCGCGACCAGCACCTGGAAGATCGCGAAGACGACGCTGACGAGCACCAGGCTGAGGTCGACGTCGAAGAGCTGGCGGACGACGGCGGTGATGCCCAGCGCGCCGGCGATGGTCTGGAAGGCGAACCAGTAGATCGAGGCGAGCGTGCGAAGAACGGACGGCACCCACTTGGAGCCCCGCAGGCCGTAGGCCATCCGCGTGCCGACCTGGCCTGGGATGCCGTAGTCCACGCCGACCGTGGCCATGACCACGTAGACGGTGAAGGCGATCGTGATGCCGATCACCTCGGCGGCGAGCACGGCCCAGAACGAGAGCCCGGAGGCGACCGCCAGACCTGCCACGAGGACCGTGCCGGGGTTGATCAGGAAGTTGACGACGATGACGAACAGGTCGTACCACCGCACGTCCCGCTTGTGCTCGGGGACCGCCTCGATCCCGAACTGCTCGACCCCGCGTGGCTGTCGATAGCGCTGTGCCAGCTCGTCCTCGAGCTGCCCTGGCGTTTCGTTCATGGCGTCCTCCGTCCCCGGGCCGTGCTGGGCCGGGGTGTCGCGATGGCTCGGCCGGGCGCAGCGCGATCAGCCGTCATTTAGAGGGAGAAACCGACGCGGCGGCGGTTACGACGCAATCGATTGCCGCTACGCTGGACAAACGTTTGCACGGCGTCAAGGGGGTGGGCGGCATGCCAGGCAGCGACCACGGAGGGCGCCGGCGGGTGACGTTGCGGACCATCGCCGACGAGGTCGGCGTCAACGTCTCGACCGTCTCCCGGGCCCTGAGCGGACGGCGGGACGGGGGTGAGAACCCCTCCGAGACCGCACGGCGCATCGTCGAGGCCGCGGACCGGCTCGGCTACGTCCGCGACGCCACCGCCGCGAGCCTGCGCACCCAGCGCATCGGCGCCTTCGGTGTGCTCGTACCTCGGCTCACCGACATCGTGCTCGCCACGGTCTACGAAGCGGTCGAGGAGACGGCCGCAGGCCTGGGCTACGAGACTGTCGTGTCGAGCACCCGGGACGACCCGGAGCTGCAGCGGCGCCGCGTCGAACTGCTGCTCGGCCGGCGGATCGACGGGCTGATTCTCGGCGACGCGCGGCTCGACAACGGCTTCGTCGACGAGCTCGCCGAGCGGAACGTGCCGTTCGTGTTGGTCAGCCGTCGGGCCGGCGAGCACGTCGCGGTGACGATCGACGACAAGGCCGGGGGCCGGCTCGCTGCCACCCACCTCGCCGACTTGGGCCACCGGCGGATCGGCATCCTCGCCGGAGTGCCGTATGCGAGCACGGGCTGCGACCGGCGGGACGGCGCCCTCACGGCCCTGGCCGAGCGTGGCATCGACATACCGAGCCGCTACGTGGTCGACTCGGGCTACGACACGGCGGGCGGTCACGAGGCTGCGGTGAGGTTGCTGTCGCAGGAGCCGCGCGTGACCGCCATCTTCGCCGTCAACGACTTCACCGCGGTCGGCGCGATGGGCGCCATCCGCGACCTCGGACTGGCGGTCGGCGACGACATCGCGGTGGTCGGTTACAACGACACCGCCGTTGCACGCGAGCTCCCCGTCCCGCTCACCAGCGTGCGGAGCCCGCATGCCGAGATGGGGCGGATGGCGACGCACATGCTGCTCGAGCGGATCGCCGGCAAAGAGATGTCCTCCGTCCGCCTGCCGCCCCGGCTGGTCGTCCGGCAGTCCTCCGACACCAGCGCTGCGCCACAGTGGCACGGCCGGGTCTCAGGAGCATGAGCGGTCAGCGTCGGGTCAGCGCCTCGAGCGCGGCCTCGATCCGCCGGCGCGTCTCCTCGGCGGTCCAGCCCGCCAGCACGGCGGCGTCGTCCTCGGCCGTGGTGGCCTCGATCGCCGCGAGGGCGGGGCGGTGCAGCTGCGCCTTGGCCAGGCGGTAGGCCTCCGGCGAGCGGGCGGCCAGCTCACCGGCCAGCGCGACCGCCCGCGGCAGGAGTTCCGCGGCGTCGACGAC
>JALYNB010000390.1 GCA_030773395.1 Actinomycetota bacterium | reverse complement strand
GCTGCGGCGCAACCCCGCCCGCCGCCGCGGCCAAGGCACTGCCCACCGCGACCAGCGTCAGGAGGCGGCGAGACCCGGGCCCGATCCGTGCGTGCATGCTGACTCCTCGTCGCGGTGGCGTCGGGAGCCGAGAGGCCCCCTCACGATGTCGGCAGGAGGGGGTCGGGTCTTGAGCACCCGAAGAGGGCTGCAGCTCGCGGGTCGGTGCGACCGACTGGCGCAGCGGGACGGGGGGCACAGGCTGCGCGTGGACGACGCCCGCCGCCCCCAGCTACTCACGCCGTGCGACGTCGCGGGCCCGCTCGCACCGGTGGACGCCGCCTGGCTGCGCATGGACACCGACGTCAACCTCATGATGGTCACCGCGGTGCTCTGGTTCACGACCCCGTTGGACCGGGAGCGCTTCGAGCGGGTGGTGCGGGAGCGGCTGCTGGCCCGGTTCCCGCGGTTCGCGACCCGCGCGGTGCTCGGGCGCGGGCGGCCCCGCTGGGAGCCGGTCGACGTCGACCTGCGTCACCACGTGTCGGAGGCCGTGCTCCCCGCGCCCGGTGACCAGGCGGCCCTCGCGCGGCTCTGCGGAACGCTCATGGGGGCGCCTCTGGACCCCCACCGCCCGGCCTGGCAGTTCCACCTCGTCCGCGAGTACGACGGTGGCAGCGCGCTGATCGCGCGTCTGCACCACAGCCTCGCCGACGGGATCGCGCTGGCCCGGGTGCTCCTGGCCCTGTCGGACGACGAGGCCGCGCCGGACGACGAGGCCGCGCCGGACGGTCGCGCCGAGGGGGCGCTCGGCACGGAAGCAGGGGCGGTCGACGGGGACTCCTCCCGGCGTCGGGGCTTGCTCCCGGCGCTCCGCGGGGCCGTCGCCCTGGCGCGCGTTGCCGGCGTCACGGTGGCCACGCTGGGCCAGATCGCCCTGCTCCCCCGCGACCCACGCAGCGTCTTCCGCGGCCAGCTGGGAGTGGCCAAGCGGGCCGCCTGGGCGGACCCGGTGTCCGTGGAGGAGGCGAAGGCCCTCGGCCGCGCCTGCGGCGGCACGATCAATGACGTGGTCACCGCCGCTCTCGCGGGCGGGCTGCGCCGCTACGCGGTCGAGCGGGGGCGGCCGCCCGGTGACCTGCGGGCGTTCGTGCCGGTCGACCTGCGCCGCGGCGCTCCCGTGCCGCCCCAGCTCGGCAACAGGTTCGGGTTGTTCCTCCTGCGGCTGCCGCTCGGCGCCCGCGAGACCGGCCTGCGACTGCGGACCACCCGCCGGACGATCGACGCGCTGAAGGCCGGGCCCATGGCCGTGGCGACGTACACGACCCTCGCGCTGCTCGGCCTGGTGCCGGCCGCGGTCCAAGACCTGGTCGTGCGTTTCCTCGCCACCAAGGGCAGTGCCGTGATGACCAATCTGCCGGGCCCGCGGCAGCGGGTCCGCATCGCCGGGGCGGAGCTGGCGGGTGTGGTCCCGTGGGTTCCGCAGGCGGCGCGGGTGGCGATCGGGATCTCGGTGTTCTCCTACGCCGGCCGCATCGTGGTCGGCGTCGCCGGGGACGAGCAGGTGGTGCCCGACCCGGAGAGCGTGCTGGCCGCCGTGCAGGACGAGCTGGACGAGCTGCGGCGCGTCCTGCTGACGGAGGACCTCAGGCCCAGGTAGCGCCGCCGGGCCGGACGGCGCCACGGCGTGCGGGGAGGATGTTCACGTCAGTCCCACATGTGGCCGGCCAGGGCGGCGCCGGCGGGGCTGGCCACCGCCATCCCGATGGCGAGGGCGAGGGTGGTGAGGGCTCGGCGGATCACAGCGGTTCCCTTTCTCAGTACCGCTCCTCGTCGGCGGCGTGTCACGAAGAGTACGCCGACCGTCACGGCTTGTTAACCCGTTCGGGTCCACTTTGGTTCGGATTGACCAGGATCACCCGTCCGGGTGAACCACCCGGACGGCCCTGGCGGCCTGGCCCATCCGTGCTATGGCACCTCAGCCGGCCGCCCGGCCGTTCCCCGCCGCCGTCCGCGGTGCCACGGGCACGTGCCACCGGCGCCACATGGCGGTCATGCGCAGCCCGAAGACGGTCGCGGCGCCCGCGGCCGCGACGACCGTGCGCTCGCCCCCGACCGCCTCCCCGACGGCGACGACGGCGGCCCCGGCCAGGGCCGCCATCGCGTAGACCTCCCGCACCAGCACGGCCGGCACCTCGCGCACCAGCACGTCGCGCAGCACCCCGCCACCCACCCCCGTCAGGACGCCCAGGGCGCAGGCCGGGAACGGGCCGAGCCGGCGTCCAGCGCCTTCAGCGTCCCGGCCACAGTGAACAGCGCCAGGCCCGCGGCGTCGAAGACTCGGACCGGGCCGGCCAGCCGGGCCACCTCCGGATGGGCGACGAAGACGACCGCGGCCGCGACCAGGGGCACCACCAGGTACCGCGTGTCGGTGAGGGCGGCCGGCGGCAGCGCGCCCAGCAGCACGTCCCGCGCGAGCCCGCCACCGATGGCGGCGGCGGTCGCGAGGATCCCCACACCGAAGACGTCCAAGCGGTGCTGCACGGCGAGCAGCGCGCCGCTGACCGCGAAGACGAACACCCCGACGAGGTCGAGGGCCACCAGCAGGGCGACGGTGTCGATCACGGGGACCTCCGGAGATCGCGGGGTACCTTGCCGAGGTCTCCGCGTACGGCGAGAGGGCCGTCCCCTCGTGTGCGGGACGGCCCTCTCGGGTGGCTGGGAAGGCGCCGACTAGTCGAGGTAGTCGCGCACTAGGGCCGAGTGAGCGCTGTGCCGACCTGCATAGATGCAGTCCAGGAGGGCGCGCTGTGCGGCGAAATATCCTGCACTCAGGAGTCACCATGAGCACGCAGCCCACCGAGCAGGCCACCCCCGTCCCTGCTCGAGCTCGAGCAGGTCCTCCGGACAGCGGTCCGGGCCCTGCCCGCGCACCGCGTCCCCCGCTTCCTCGACGTCATCCAGCGGACGGTGACCGCGGCGACGGAAGGCGCCGACCTCGAGCGCGCGCACGCTCTCCTGGTC
>JALYNB010000389.1 GCA_030773395.1 Actinomycetota bacterium | reverse complement strand
GCTGCGCGCCGTCGGAGAGGCGGCAGCCCTCGTCGCGGCGGGCCTGGCCGTCCGGGCGCTCCCCGTCTACCCGTGGGGGCGCGTCCGCGAAGGCGTGGCGCTGCCCGCGGCGTGAGCAGCGGTCAGGCCGGCGGCTCCAGCACGAGTCAACACGACGCCACCGATCCGTCGTCGCGGGAGGATGCCGCGCGTGGACACCCCGCACCCGGCGTACACCGTCAACTGCTCGATCCTGCTGACCGACCTGCCGCTGCTGGAACGGCCGGCGGCAGCCGCCGCCGCGGGGTTCGGCGCGGTCGAGCTGTGGTGGCCGTTCGCGACCGTCGTGCCGTCCGACGCGCAGGTCGACGCGCTCGTCGCCGCGATCACCGACGCCGGGGTGCAGCTGACCGGCCTGAACTTCGCGGCCGGGGACATGCCGGGCGGGGACCGCGGCCTGCTGTCGTGGCCGGAGCGGTCAACGGAGTTCCGCGACAACGTCGACGTCGTGGCGGGGATCGGGGAGCGGCTCGGCTGCCGGGCGTTCAACGCGCTCTACGGCAACCGGGTCGAGGGGGTCGACCCGCGAGCCCAGGACGAGCTCGCGGTCGAGAACCTCGCGCTCGCCGCCCGCGCGGTCGCACCGGCCGGGGGCACCGTGCTCGTCGAGCCGGTCAGCGGCGCCGACCGCTACCCGCTGCGTACGGCGGCCGACGCGCTCGCCGTCGTCGACCGGGTCGGTGGGGAGACCGGCGCCGGGAACCTCGCGCTGCTCGCCGACCTCTACCACCTCTCCGTCAACGGTGACGACGTCGACGCGGTGCTGGCCGCGCACGCCGAGCGAGCCGGGCACGTCCAGATCGCGGACGCGCCGGGGCGGGGGGAGCCGGGCACCGGTGGCCTGCCCCTGGATCGCTGGCTCGCCGCTCTCCGCGGAGCCGGGTACGCCGGGTGGGTCGGCCTGGAGCACAAGGCGACCCGGCCGGACCCCTTCGCCTGGCTGCCGCGGGACCAGCGGCGAGCCGCCCCGCGTCCGGCCTGACCTGCTGGAGGATCGCCGCATGACCACCGTCGCCGTCCTCGGGCTCGGCATCATGGGCGGCCCGATGGCCGCGAACCTCGTCCGGGCCGGCCACGACGTCGTCGGCTACAACCGCAGCCCGCCGAAGGTCGACCGCCTCGTCGAGCAGGGCGGCCGGGGTGCGGGCAGCGTCGGTGAGGCCGTGAGCGGGGCCGAGGTCGTCCTCACGATGCTGCCCGACTCGCCCGACGTGGAGGCCGTCGTCCTGGGCGACGACGGCGTCCTCGCGCACGCCGGTGACGGCGTCCTCCTCGTCGACTGCAGCACGATCCGCCCGGACGTCGCCGTCCGGGTCGCCGAGGCTGCGCGGGCCCGGGGGCTGCGCCCGGTCGACGCCCCGGTTTCCGGCGGGGAGGCCGGCGCGGTCGAGGGCAGTCTCTCGATCATGGTCGGGGGCGAGGCGGCGGACGTGGAGGCCGCCCGCCCGGTGCTCGAGGCCGTCGGGTCGACGGTCGTGCACGTCGGGCCGGCCGGCTCCGGGCAGACCGTGAAGGCCGCCAACCAGCTCATCGTCGCCGGGACGATCGAGCTCGTCGCGGAGGCCCTGGTGTTCCTGGAGGCGCACGGCGTCGACACGGAGGCCGCGGTGCGCGTGCTCGCCGGGGGGCTCGCGGGCAACCGCATCCTCGACCGCAAGGCCGCGGGCATGCGGGCGCGCGAGTTCACGCCCGGCTTCCGGGTCGACCTGCACCACAAGGACCTCGGGATCGTCACGTCCGCCGCCCGCGACGCCGGGGTGGCCGTCCCGCTGGGCGCCGTCGCCGCGCAGCTGATGGGCGCGCTGCGCGCGCAGGGCCACGGCTCGCTCGACCACACCGCGCTGCTGCTGCTCGTGGAGCAGCTCTCCGGGCGGGGCGCGGGTCGCTGACCGGGCGCCCCGGCGTCACGACCGCGTACGGCGGTCGCGCGCGGCCTCCTGCCGCCCGTCCACGGTCACGCGTCGGTGCGCCCCGTCGGCGCCTCGGCCGCGAGGTGCGCGAGCCCCTCCGTGATGCCCGCGACGAGCTCGGCGGCCTCGTGCGGTGTCAGCCGGACCGTCCCCACGCAGCCGCCGTCCCGCCACAGGCTGACGGTGATGAGACCGGCCTCCGCGTGGGCGGACACGCGGACGGCACGCCCCTGCCCGCGGACGTCCCGGGCCCACCGGGCGTGCGCCGGGAGCGGTACGACGGTCATGCGACGAGCGTGGGCGCGACGGGCCGGAGCGTCAACGGGTGTCCACGGGTCCACAGGAGACGGCGCACGGCGGGCCAATCCTCGGCCGTGACGGAGAACAGCCACGGGTCGCGGACCTTGCCGTCGGCGCGCCGCTGGTAACGCCGCAGCGTGCCCTCGTGGCGGGCGCCGAGACGGGCGATAACGCGCTGCGAGCGGACGTTGCGCACGTCGGTGCCCCAGACGGCGGAGCCAGGCCGTGGCGTCGACCTCCAGACGGGCGTCGGGCGGCGAGGCGTCGAGGTAGACCGTGGTCCCGACGACGGCGCCGGCGGGGAGCCCTCCCACAGGTCGCAGGAGGCGGGCCAGCCACTGCTGCCAGCCGGGCGGCCAGTCTGACCTGACATGGTCGAGGGCCCCCGCGGCCCGGAGTCCCGGGGCCCGGGCTCGCGCGTCAGGTCTGACCACAACTGATCGTTGCGGCGGTCGCGCTGCCCGTTCTGTCCGTTCGGTGCGCCGTATCCGCCCGACAGGCCCCCAACGGAGGACGGGTTGTGGTCGTCGCTGCTGTCCACAGTCGTCCTCACGGCCAGCCTCCTCGCTCACGTGGGCCCGACGCTGCTGCCGTGAGCGACGAGGAGGCGGATTGACGACGCCCACAGTGGTGGCGACTGGCTGCACCGCATGGACCTGCCGGTCTCCGACGTCACCGTGGTACGCGGACTGCCGGTGACCACCCTGACGCGGACCCTCCTCGACTGCCTGCGGTGGCTCCCCCTAGCGGAGGCGGTCGCGGTCGGCGACGCGGTGCTGCGCCGCCGCCGACTCACGCCGGAGGCCGTGTCCAGTTCCGTCGCCGCCTTCCGCCCAGTCCCACCAGCTCTCGGGCGCGGGCCGCGGCGCACCTCCTCGACGCGCGGAGCGAGTCCGTCCTGGAGTCGCTGGCCCGGGTCCTGCTGGCCGAGGCCGGTCTCGCCCCGCCCCGGCTGCAGCTGCCCGTCCTGGACCTAGGGCGGGAGGTCGCCCGGGTCGACTCGCCTGGCCCGACGTCGGGCTGGTGGTCGAGGTCGACGGGTTCGCGTTCCACTCCCAGCGCGGAGCGGTCCGGCGCGACCGGCCCGGGCCAACCAGCTCGTGCTGCTGGGGTGGCGCGTCCTGCGGTTCGGCTGGGAGGAAGTGGTGGGCCAGCCGGAGCGCGTGGTGGCGACTGTGCGCCGGCCCTCGCCGAGGCGTTCGCGACTGGGTGGCGGGGCCGGGGGCCACGTTGACGGTCCTGTCGGTGGGGAGGTTTACTCTCCCTGCTGTTCGAACACATGTTCGACACGGTGCTGCCGGTCGGATGGGGCGTGGGGAAGCGTCTCACCCGGCCGGTGCCGCTGCGACGCCGCCTTCCCCCGGCGTGACCTCGGCCCGTCCGGGCTGCGGTCCCTGCGAGGGAGGAGGACGTGCATGACACGCCTGTACGCCGACCCGGTCGAGGTGTCCCGGCGGGACGACGTGCCCGAGCTGTTCCTGTGGCGGGGGCGGCTCTACCAGGTCCGCGACGTCCTGGCCCACTGGGTCGAGGCGGGGCAGTGGTGGAGCTCCGCCGCCGCCACGGCCCTGACAGCCGGTGACGCCACGCCCGCGACGCAGCCCGACCACCTCATGCTCGCCCCCATCCCGTCCTCGCCGAAGTGGGCCCAGCGCGCCTGGGGCGAACCGGCTCCCGACGTCGGCGCCTCCGTCGGTCCCGCGGGGGTCGACGACGGCGAGCGCGAGTTCTGGCGCGTGGAGGCAGCCGCCGGGCGCCAGTCCGCCTCGTCCGGCAGTGCCGGCGTCTACGACCTGTGCCTCGACTGGTCCCGCGGCGGCTGGACCGTCGCCCGGGTCCTCGACTGAGAGGGAGCACCATGCCCACGCTCGCCGCCGTCCCGCCCGCCCTGGTCGCACCCATCCCGGCCGCGCCTGCCGTGCAGAGCCGTCCCGCCGGGCGGGTCCCCGCCCGGGTCCCCGCCCCACCCCGGCTCCCGGCTCCCCTGTCACTGCTCGCCGCGGCCCGGTCCGGTCTCGTGCAGGCGGTGGGGGAGCAGCTGCCC
>JALYNB010000388.1 GCA_030773395.1 Actinomycetota bacterium | reverse complement strand
GGCCGCGCCCGCTCCGCAGTCGCCCGGCGCCCCGCCCCTGGCCGACTGGGCGCCCGGCGTCCAGCCGCTCGCGACGTCCACACCCGAGCAGGAGGTGCTGGCGCACGTGCCGCCGGGCCTGTCCGCGGAGACGCCGGCCACGCTCGTGCTGGCCCTTCACGGCGCGGGCGGGGACGCGCGCGGTGGCCTCGCGCCGCTGACGCCGTACGCCGACGACGCCCGGCTGCTGCTGGTGGCACCGAGCTCCGTCGGCCCGACGTGGGACGCCATCGGCGGGGAGTGGGGCCCCGACGTGGGTCTGGTCGACGCCTCCCTGAGAGAGGCCCTCGAGCGGTGGCCCGTGCGCCGCGACCGGCTGGTCGTGTCCGGCTTCTCGGACGGCGCCTCGTACGCCCTCGGACTCGGTCTCGCGAACGGGGACCTCGCCACCCACGTCGTGGCGTTCGCGCCCGGCTTCGTCCCGTCCGCCCCGACCGCGGGGACGCCCGCCGTGTTCGTGACCCACGGCGTCGCGGACGACGTCCTGCCGATCGAGCGCACGAGCCGCCGGATCGTCCCGCGGCTCGAGGAGCGGGGCCACGCGGTGGAGTACCGGGAGTTCGAGGGCGGGCACGTCGTGCCCCCCGACCTCGCCGCCGAGGCGGTCCGCTGGCTGGAGCCGGGCACCGGCGGCTGATCGCCCCGGCCGCACCGGTCCCCGGCGGCCCCCCGGTCACATGCGTCCCCGCCCGTGCGATCGGACGAGCAGGGAGGGGTATCAGACCCAGGTCCGAATGACGTCCGAGACGGAGGCAGCGCATGCCGAACCCCCAGCAGCCCGAGCTGCGGCGCAACGACAAGGGGCCAGCGACCGACAACGACCAGCGGCAGAACGTCCTCGGCGCCAGCGGCGGTCCCGGCGGGGCCAACGCGCACGGCACCGACAAGGGCGACAAGGGCGGCGGCGAGGGCGGGGGCGTGCCGCCGGGCAACGCCTCGCCGTTCCCGAGCTGACGCACTCGTGCCCGGCCGGCGCCGGGGCTTCATGTCCCGGCGCCGGACGGCCGGTCCCCGCTGCGGGGGCGCGGATGGCGGGACCGCGAGGATGACGGCGTGAGCGTCCGGTGGACGGGCCAGCCCATCCCCCTGCTGCACCAGCTGGTGCGCGCGGGCGGCGTCCCCTGCGACATGGGCCGGGCGCTGGTCGGCACCGGCAGCCGCAGCGGCAGCCTGCCGCCCCCGAGGCCGTGCCCGCGCGAGGCGACCCGGCCCGTGCTGGTCCTCGACGCCCGGCTCGTGCTGCTGCTCTGCGGGGAGCACGTCGCCGTGCTCTCCGAGCACCTAGACATGCCCTGGCTCGGCCAGGACCAGCTGTGACCGGGCAGCCCGAGCTGCGGGACCGCCTGCTCGAGCAGCTGACGGGCATCACCCGGCACATCGCGTCGCTCCAGGCGGCGCACGCGGGGATCCTCGCGGCCTCGGAGGCCTCGAACGCCGACGACGAGCACGACGCGTGCGCCCAGTGACCGCCCCACTCCATCGGCGGTGCCCGGTCTCCCGGTGGCGGCTCGCGGGTAGTGCGCGGCGATGAACCGCATCCCCCGCGAGGCCGCCGAGGGCCTGCTGACGAGCCGCCCAGCCCCCGACGCCCCGCTGGGGCTGCCGCCCGGCGTGCACCCCGTGGACGTGCCGGGCGCCCGCCAGGGGCTGCTGGTCGTGCCCTCCGGGCCGCTGCGCCCGCTGCCGCTCCTCGTCTTCTTCCACGGGGCCGGCGGCTCGGCGTCCCGGAGCCTGCCCGCCGTCCAGGACGCGGCCGACGCCGCCGGGGTGCTCGCGCTGCTGCCCAGCTCGGCCGGGCCGACGTGGGACCTGCTCACCGGGGGGCTCGGTCCCGACGTGGCCGCCCTCGACGGGGCGCTGGGCGGCGTCTTCGCCCGCCAGCAGGTCACTCGGGTCGCCTTCGGCGGCTTCTCCGACGGTGCGTCGTACGCGCTGTCGCTGGGGCTCGCCAACGGCGACCTCGCGGAGGCCCTGCTCGCCTTCTCCCCCGGCTTCGCGGCGCCGCCCGCCCAGCGCGGGACCCCCCGCGTCTGGGTCTCGCACGGCACGGGCGACACGGTGCTGCCCGTCGACCGCTGCGGCCGTCGCGTCGTCCGGCTGCTCGGCGACGCCGGTTACGAGGTGCACTACGAGGAGTTCGTCGGCGCGCACGTCGTGCCGCCCGGCTTCGTCGCGGACGCCCTCCGCTGGTGGCTCGACGCCTGACCGGACGGCCGCCGTACCGGCTCGGCTGTCCCCGCCACCACACTCTGCTACCGGGGGCACTTCGCCTGGTCCCGAGCCGAAGCCGCGGGGTACGGCTTTCCTGATCCGCGGCGGACTGCGCTCCCGGGTCCGACCCTCCAGGAGCCCGTGTGCAGATCATTCCCATCGACGAGCACGCCCTGCTCGTGTTCTTCGTGCAGTTCGTCGTGCTGCTGGTGCTCGCGCGGTCGCTCGGCGCCCTGTTCGTGCGCTTCGGCCAGCCGAGCGTCATCGGGGAGATCGGCGCCGGGGTCCTCCTGGGGCCGACACTGCTGGGACGCGTGTGGCCCGCCGGGGCGGAGTGGCTCTTCCCAGCGGAGGAGACGCAGTCGGCGATGCTGCAGGTCGTCGGCTGGATCGGGATCCTGCTGCTCCTGCTGTTGACCGGTTTCGAGACCGACCTGGGGCTGGTCCGGCAGCTCGGTCGGGCCGCCGCGGCCGTCTCCACCGGCAGCATCCTCGTCCCGTTCGCGGTCGGGCTCGGCGCGGGCTACCTGCTACCCGCCGAGTTCGTCGGCGAGGGTGCCCAGCGGACGGTGTTCGCCCTGTTCCTCGCCACTGCGCTCAGCATCTCCTCACTCCCGGTCATCGCCAAGATCCTCACCGAGCTGGGGCTCACGCGGCGCAACTTTGGCCAGCTCACGATCGCCGCCGGGATGGCCAACGACGTGGTCGGGTGGCTGCTCCTGGGGGCCATCGCCAGCCTCGCCCGGACGGGCTCCGTGCAGGTGGACACCCTCCTCGTGACCGTCGGGGGGATGCTGGCCTTCCTCGGGATCGCCTTCACCCTGGGCCAGCGGCTCGTCGACCTCGCTCTCCACCGGCTCCGGCAGCGCGGCGGCGGGCTCTCGGCCGCCGTCACGGTCACGGTCGCCGTGACGTTCGCCGCCGGGGCCGTCACGCAGGCGCTGCACGTCGAGGCGGTGCTCGGCGCCTTCGTCGCGGGGATCGTCATCAACCGCTCCCGCTACCAGGACACCCGCGTGGCCGGCGTGCTGGAGCACGTCACCACCGGCATCTTCGCGCCGCTGTTCTTCGCGACGGCGGGGCTGCGGGTCGACCTGGGGCTGCTCACCGATCCCACCGTGGTCCTGTGGTCGCTAGTGATCATCGCGGTGGCCACCGCCGGGAAGTTCGGCGGCGCGTTCCTGGGCGGCCGGGTGGCGGGCCTCGGCAACGCCGAGTCGTTCGCGCTGGGAGCAGGGCTCAACGCCCGGGGCGCCCTTGAGATCATCATCGCCACCGTGGGGCTCTCCCTGGGGGTCCTGTCCTCCAGCAGCTACACGGCTGTTGTGATCATGGCGATCGTCACCTCGATGACGGCACCTCCGCTGCTGCGGGCCGTGGCCCGCCGCTGGCGGGGGACGGAGGAGGAACAGCGCCGGCTCGAGGAGGAGGAGACGCTGCGCGGCAACCTGCTGGTGCGCCCCGAGCCCGTCCTGGTGCCGGTCGAGCGCCCGGCGGAGTCACTGCTCGCCGCCAAGCTGCTCGACCTCGCGTGGCCCGCCGGCCCGCCCGCCTTGGTGCTGGGCGTCGGCACCGCGGGCGAGAGCGCGACGCGGCCCGTCAGCGAGCTGTTCACCCGGCGACCCGTCGAGACGGTGTACGTCGGCGGCCCACCGCCGGGGCAGGCTGCCCTGCACGAGCTGCGCATGGGGTACGGCGTCGTCGGGATCGGCGCCCACGAGGGCGTGGACGAGGGTCGCTTCATGTCCGCGCTCACCGACCAGCTGCTCCTGGAGACGACGCTGCCGGTGCTCGTCGTCCGCAGCGGGGAGTACGCCCGACTCGACGCGCTGAAGGGCTTCTCGCGGGTGCTCGTGCCGGTCGTGGGGACCGTGCCGAACCGCCTCGCCCAGGAGGTCGGGTTCAGCGCCGCCGCGAACGGCGGCGCCCAGCTGACGATCGTGCACGTGGCGCCTGCCGTCGGCCCGGGGGCGGACCAGCCGGTGCCGGTGTCGGCCGTGAACAGCGTCGGCGCTGGACCCGGGCCGGCGCCCTCGGACAGCGACAGCACGCAGGGCCGCACGTACGACGCCCTCGCCAACCAGGTGCTCACGCAGGCCCAGGACCTCGCCGTCCGGCTCGGTGTGGCGGAGCCCCGCACCCTCCTCCTGCACGGCCCCAACCCCACGGAGGAGCTGATCCGGCTCATCGACGCCGAGCGCCCCGACCTGGTCGTGCTCGGCACCGAGCTGCGCGCGGCCACCGAGGGGCAGCCGTTCCTGGGCTACGCGGTGGAGCAGGTGCTCCAAGCGGCGGAGGCGAACGTGGCGGTGGTGGCCGCTCCGGCGTCCTGGCTCGCCCAGCACGCCCAGCACTGACCCGCTCCCAGGACTGACCCGCACGCTGCTCCGGCAGCAGGAGGAGTACGCCTATGCGCACCACCCGTGCCGCCCTGGTCGGCATCGTCGCCGGCACGCTCGGCGTCGCTGCTCTTACCTGACCAACGTGCTCGAGCAGCGCGTGACCGGGCGCCCGGACTCCTTCGTCCCCGCACGGACACTCGAGGGCGTCTTCCACCTGGCCCCGCCCGCAACCGAGCGGCAGAGCTGGCGGCGCAACCACGCCTGGCACTGGGGGCACGGCGCCGCTGTCGGTGCCCTGCGGGGCGTCATGGCCGCCGCCGGGCTGACGGGCCCGTGGTCCTCCGCGCTGTTCGGCGTGGTGCGCTTCACCCCCGACCAGGTCTTCGAGAACGCGACCGGCGCAGGGGCTCCGCCGTGGACTTGGCCGCGCCGCGAGCTGGCCGTCGACCTGCTGCACAAGACGTTCTACGCGACCGCAGGAGCGGTGGCCGACCGGCTGGTCGGCACCCGCTGACCCGGGGCTGCGCCCCTGGCACGGGTCAGACGGTGTACTGGTCGTGCCGGCGCAGGAACTCCGCCCGTTCGGAGTCGGTGAGCTCGCGGCCGGATGCCGCGAGCTCCGCGAGCCCCTCGAAGTACGCCTCCCGCGGGGCGCCGGGCGCGAAGAGCAGCAGCATCGAGGCGGGCGCGCCGGAGGAGTTGGCGAAGGCGTGGATGCCGCCGGGCGGGACGTGGAGGAAGTCGCCGGGGACCGCGTCCGTCCAGCGGCGGCCGTCGTACAGCCGCACCGTCCCGGACAGCACGAAGAACGACTCGGAGATCGTGCGGTGGAAGTGGGGAGCGGGCCCGCCCGGCCCCGCCATGTCCCAGCGGTAGAGGCCGAAGTCGCCGCCGGTCGTGGCGGAGGTGGCGAGGTAGTGCACGCTCGTCGTCCCCGTCACGAGGTCCGGCGGCTCGCCGACACGGCGGAGGCGGGCGCTCGGCTCGCCCCCGTCCGCGAGGTGGCGGGCCTGCGGGTAGGACACCAGTTCCTCCACAGGCGGTCGGGGGCGCAGCGCGAGCGCCGCCGCGTGGTCCACACTCTCCGATCAACCCCACCACAGGTGGAGGTCGGGCGGGAGGCTGTCGTCCACTCGCGGGCGCGGCGGAGGGAGCCGGATGTTCGACAAGGTGCTGGTCGCGAACCGCGGGGAGATCGCGATCCGCGCGTTCCGCGCCGTCGTGGAGCTCGGGGCGCGGACGGTCGCGGTGTTCCCCCACGAAGACCGGAACTCGCTGCACCGGCTGAAGGCCGACGAGGCCTACCAGATCGGCGAGGCCGGCCACCCGGTGCGCGCCTACCTCGACGTCGACGAGATCGTCCGAGTGGCGCGGGAGTGCGGCGCCGACGCGGTCTACCCGGGCTACGGGTTCCTGTCGGAGAACCCCAAGCTCGCCAGCGCCTGCGAGCGCGCGGGGATCACGTTCGTGGGCCCCCCGGCGCCGGTGTTGGGGCTGGCCGGCAACAAGGTGCGCGCCCTGCAGACGGCCCGCGAGGCGGGCCTGCCCGTGCTGCGGTCCAGCGCGCCGAGCGACGACGTCGACACCCTGCTGGCCGCGTCGGAGGAGGTCGGGTTCCCGGTCTTCGTCAAGGCGGTCGCGGGGGGCGGCGGGCGCGGCATGCGCATGGTGCGGGAGCCCGGCGAGCTGCGCGGGTCGCTGGAGGCGGCGATGCGCGAGGCCGCGTCGGCGTTCGGCGACCCGACCGTGTTCCTCGAGCAGGCCGTGGTCCGCCCGCGCCACATCGAGGTCCAGGTGCTCGCCGACGCCACCGGCGAGGTCATCCACCTGTTCGAGCGGGACTGCTCGGTGCAGCGCCGCCACCAGAAGGTCGTCGAGATCGCCCCGGCGCCCCACCTCGGCGAGCAGGTGCGGGAGGCCCTGTGCTCCGACGCGGTCGCGTTCGCCCGGGCGGTGGGCTACGTCAACGCGGGCACCGTCGAGTTCCTCATGGACGAGCGCGGCGAGCACGTCTTCATCGAGATGAACCCCCGCATCCAGGTCGAGCACACGGTGACCGAGGAGGTCACCGACGTCGACCTCGTCCAGTCGCAGCTGCGGATCGCCGCAGGCGAGACGCTGGCCGACCTCGGGCTGACTCAGGACGCCATCCGCCTGCACGGCGCCGCCCTGCAGTGCCGGATCACGACGGAGGACCCCGCCAACGGGTTCCGTCCCGACACCGGCCGGATCCTCGCCTACCGCTCCCCGGGCGGGGCGGGGCTGCGGATCGACGGCGGCACCGTCGACCCGGGCGCGGAGGTGAGTCCCCACTTCGACTCGCTGCTGGCGAAGCTGACCTGCCGGGGCCGCGACTTCCCCACCGCCCTCGCCCGCGCGAAGCGGGCGCTGGCGGAGTTCCGCGTCCGCGGCGTCACCACGAACATGGCCTTCATCCAGGCGCTGCTGGACGAGCCCGACTTCGTCGGCGGCCGGGTCACGACGTCGTTCATCGACGAGCGGCCGCACCTGTTGACCGCGCGGACGAGCGGCGACCGGGCCACGCGACTGCTCACCTACCTGGCCGATGTCACGGTCAACCGGCCGCACGGTGAGCCGCGGGCCGTCCTGGACCCGCGGGACAAGCTGCCCGAGGGGGTGGACCTCGACTCCCCCGCGCCAGCCGGCTCGCGCCAGCGACTCGCCGACCTCGGGCCGGAGGGGTTCGCAGCGTGGCTGCGCGGGCTCGGCCCGGTCGCGGTGACCGACACGACGTTCCGCGACGCCCACCAGTCGCTGCTCGCCACCCGGGTGCGCACCCACGACCTGCTGGCGGTGGCCCCGCACGTCGCCCGGATGACCCCCGGCCTGCTGAGCGTGGAGGCGTGGGGGGGTGCGACGTACGACGTGGCGCTGCGCTTCCTCGCCGAGGACCCGTGGGAGCGGCTCGCGGCGCTGCGGGAGGCGATGCCGAACCTCTGCCTGCAGATGCTGCTCCGCGGGCGCAACACCGTGGGCTACACGCCCTACCCCGCCGAGGTGACGTCGGCCTTCGTGGAGGAGGCTGCCGCGACCGGCATCGACATCTTCCGCATCTTCGACGCGCTGAACGACGTCGAGCAGATGCGCCCGGCGATCGAGGCCGTCCGCGACACGGGCACGGCGGTGGCGGAGGTGGCCCTCTGCTACACCGGTGACCTGTCTGACCCGGCCGAGGATCTCTACACGCTGGACTACTACCTGCGGCTCGCCGAGCGCATCGTCAGCGCCGGCGCGCACGTGCTAGCGATCAAGGACATGGCGGGGCTGCTCCGCCCGCCGGCCGCGCGGCGCCTGGTGACCGCACTGCGCGAGCGGTTCGACCTGCCCGTGCACCTGCACACCCACGACACGGCGGGCGGCCAGCTGGCGACGTACCTCGCCGCGATCGACGCCGGCGTCGACGCGGTCGACGTCGCCGCCGCCTCGATGGCCGGCACGACGAGCCAGCCGTCGATGTCGGCGCTGGTCGCCGCCACCGACCATGCCGAGCGCGCGACCGGGCTCGACCTCGAGACCGTCGCCTCGCTGGAGCCCTACTGGGAGGCAGTGCGGCGCGCCTACGCGCCGTTCGAGTCCGGGCTGCCCGGCCCGACGGGCCGCGTGTACACGCACGAGATCCCGGGCGGGCAGCTGTCGAACCTGCGCCAGCAGGCCGTGGCGCTCGGGCTCGGCGACCGGTTCGAGGAGATCGAGGCGATGTACGCCGCCGCGAACCGCATCCTCGGGCGCATCGTCAAGGTCACCCCGTCGAGCAAGGTCGTCGGTGACCTCGCGCTGCACCTCGTCGCCGTCTCGGCCGACCCCGACGAGTTCGCGGTCGACCCCGGCCGGTTCGACATCCCCGACTCGGTGGTGGGGTTCCTGGCCGGCGAGCTGGGCGACCCGCCGGGCGGCTGGCCTGAGCCGCTGCGCACGAAGGCCCTGGCGGGGCGCCAGGTGCGGGTCGGGGACGCGGAGCTGTCGGACGACGACCGCGAGGCGCTGCGTGGCGACCGCCGCGGCACCCTCAACCGCCTGCTCTTCCCCGGGCCGACGAGGGAGTTCCTGGCGAACCGGGAGGCGTACGGCGACGTCTCCGTGCTCACCACCGCTGACTGGCTCTACGGCCTGAAGCCGGGGGCGGAGCACAGCATCGACCTCGAGCGCGGGGTGCGGGTGCTGGCCCGACTGGAAGCGGTCAGTGACGCCGACCCGCAGGGCATGCGCACGGTGATGACGACGATCAACGGACAGCTCCGGCCGATCCAGGTGCGCGACCGCGCGGTCGCCTCGGCAGTGCCTCCGGCGGAGAAGGCCGAGAGCGGCAACCCGGGCCACGTGGCGGCGCCGTTCGCCGGCGTCGTGACCCTCGCCGTGGAGCCGGGCGCGACCGTGGAGACCGGCCAGACCGTGGCCACGATCGAGGCGATGAAGATGGAGGCGGCGATCACGGCCGCAAAGGGCGGCACCGTCGCCCGCCTGGCCATCGCGAAGACGCAGCCGGTCGAGGGTGGGGACCTGCTCGTCGTGGTGGAGTAGGCAGGTCAGAGATCTCGTGGAGCTCGCGGTCGTCCTCGCCGGCCAGGGCGTCCCGGATCTCGGGGCAGCGACAACCCGAGCTACCGCAGCCGGCAGATCCGCAGGAGCCGGACGACGGCTCGGGCGTCGCACTCCCGGTAGCCGTTGCCCAGCCGTACCGGCTCGGGCAGTAGGCCCACCGCGTGGTAGTGCCGCACCGCCCGGGGCGTGACGCCCGCGACCTCCGCCAGCTCCCCGATGGTCATCATGGGGACAGCCTCGATCCTGACGCTGCGTCAAGGTCAAACACTTGCGCGGCGGGCCCGGAGGGCCCGGACACCCGCCGCGCCGAGCAGCACGCTCGACCCGGCCCATGCGACGACCCAGAAGCCCGCGGCGACCTCGCAGCTCGGATACGCGTAGTCCTCGCTCACCCGGACCATGTTCGTGCAGGTCGCGTCTGTCCACGCATCGGCACCGACGGCCACGGCGACGAACCAGAGGTAGGCGGCGACTCCTCCCCCCAGCAGCCAGGCCCACGCGCGGACGGTCGGGGGCTGCATCCGCCAGATCCGGAACACGACCCAGGCGCCCGCGACCATGGCCAGCACGGCGGCGGTGGCCGCGAGCAGCCCGAGACCTGGCTCGGGGTCGGGGACGTCGCAGGAGATGAAGCAGCCCTGCCACACGACCAGCGCGACGAACGCGAGTACGGCGGCCCCCACCGTCGCGGCGCCGAGCACCGCCAGGGTCAGGACGACCCGCAGGGCGAGGTCGCCCGGCGAGCGGCCGTGCCCCTGCCTCCCCCCGCCGCACGGCGCGTCTTGGCCGTACCCGACCGTCCCGGAACCCGTGGTGACCATGGTCCGATCCTCCGGGCGGCCGGGCCGCCGCACATGGGCACGAGTACTCGGGGGACACGGCGGAGAGCGGTCTGACGCCCGACCGGCCCAACAGCGGCGGACCGCGCGAGGCCGAAGCCCGGAGAGTGTCGCGGCGAGCGGCTGTCATGACGCGGGAGGGCCAATGACCACGCTCGAGATCGGGCTCCTCGGCGGTGTCGAGTTGCCCGACGACCTGGACGACCTGCAGGTCTGGGACGAGGCCCTGGCCGGGCTCCGGCGCTCCTTGACCGGGGAGGCCTTCGGCGGCAGGGGCGCTCCCGCGCTCCTCCTGGTGTCCCTGCCCGAGCCGCTGTTCGCCGCCTGGGCCGCTTGGCGGGACCCGGAGGCCCTCCGCGGAGACGCCGTTCTCGTCGAGGTCGACGCCGGGCTGCACGTCGCGCCGCAGGCGGAGGCCGACACGTGGTTTCTTGGTCCGTCCACGGTCTTCGTTATGGCCGCCGACGCCGCCGGGACCTGGTGCCCGAGGGCCGTGCACTTGCCCGTAGCCGAGGTCGTACGGCGGCACGCGCGCTCGCTGTCGAGCGGGACCGCGCTCGCGGCTTGAGTTCACGTCGTGAGCACGTTGCGCCTGGGTGACCGCTGGGCAGCCGGGTGCCGAGGCAAGTGACAGTGGCCTGGAGCCGGCCCCGGGCCCCCGCGGTCCGGACAGGCGCGTCGACGCGCTTCAGGGATGCCGGGACCGCTTCGCCCGGCAGTAGCAGACGCCGCCGACCTCCCAGCCCTCAACGTGGTCCTCCTCCGGGTCCAGCGGCGAGGACTCCGCATGCCCGACGGTCATCCGTGTGCGGGGGCACCGGTCGTCGTCGGCTTGAGCACTGCTGCTCAGGCGCGCGGGCACCCCCGGCGGCTTCCCTGAGAGCAGACGCCCGGCACCCGGCCGGTCGAGCCCGGAGGCCCCGATGCACCCGTCCGCCCCCGCTCCCGCCGTACCTGACAGCCCCGCACCAGACGGCCGCGCACCTGACCTCCTGCACCCGACCCCGCTGCCCTGCCCCGACTGCGGGGCGCCGCTGCCGCCCTCGCCGGTCGGCTGTCCGGCCTGTGGCCTCCCGCTCCGCGGTCCAGCCGCCGCCCGCCTGTGGGAGGTCGACCGCGAGCTCGCCGAGCTCGGGGCACGCACGGGCGCCCTGCGGCGCGAGCGCGTGTCGCTCCTGCAGGTCCTGGGC
>JALYNB010000387.1 GCA_030773395.1 Actinomycetota bacterium | reverse complement strand
TCGTCCCCCCGCGGGGCGGCGGCCTCCGCCGTGTCACCCGTGTCTTTCCGGGTGGCACGACGGTCCGCGGGGCAGGGGCGCGGCAGCACGGACCCGGCGGAGGGAGCTCGACGTGGCCGACATGCTGGCCGGACGCCTGCACGTGGCAGACCGGGCGCTGCGCATGGAGCGGGTGCCCGTCCCCCGAGCCGGGGCACGGCCAGGTGCGCATCCGCGTCGCGACCGCAGGCGTCTGCCTGTCCGACGTGCACCTCGTCGACGGGACGCTGAGCCCAGTGTTCCTGCAGGGCGGCGTGGTGACGCTGGGGCACGAGGTGGCGGGCACCGTGGACGCCCTGGGGGCGGGCGTCTCCGGCTGGTCACCGAGGCAGCGCGTGCTGCTGCAGGCCAGGGCAGCCGGGTGCGGCTGGTGCTGAAGCCCGCCGGGGCCTGACGTGGGCACGGGCGGCGGCACCGGCAGCGTGGATCCCCGAGCCGACGCCGCGAAGGTCTTCGTCGCCGACCTGCGGCGGCGCGTGGACGACCTCCGCCGGCTCCCCGCCGGCCGGTGGCGGGGCCGCCGCGAAGCCGTGCGCGAGGTCGTGCAGCGCTGGGCGGACCTGGGCGCGGACCTGGAGGGCGAGCCGCGGCGCGCGGTGCCGCGCCTCGACGGCGACCCGCCGCTCGCCGACCAGCTCGCCGTCGTGGGGGACGACCTGGCACGTGCCGCGACGGACGCGCCCGGCGGGGCCGACGTGCTCCGTGCGGCTTCTGCGGACCTCGAGCGGCTCGGGGCGTGACGGCACTGTGACGTGCAGGGAAGCTGGGCCGGGGCACCGGCAGGGGGAGACCGTCCTCGACCTCGGGAGTGCACGATGCGCCTGACCACCCGGACCACTGCCGCGACGGGTGTCCTCACCCTGGCCCTCGCCCTGACCGGCTGCGGCGGCGAGGACGCCCCGGAGCCCGCCGACGTCGAGCAGGGCGTCGAGGACGCCGGGCAGCAGGTCGAGGAGGGCGCCGAGCGGGCCGGCAACGAGGTCGAGGAGCAGGCGGAGGAGGGCGCCGAGGAGGGCGCCGAGGAGGAGGGTCCCGGCTACTGATCGAGCGTCAACTCAGCCGCTCCACCACCATCGCCATGCCCTGACCGCCGCCGACGCACATCGTCTCCAACCCGAGCGTCGCGTCGCGCTCGCGCAGGCCGTTGAGCAGCGTCGTCGTGATGCGCGCGCCAGTGGCCCCGAAGGGGTGCCCGAGCGCGATCGCGCCGCCGTGAACGTTGAGCTTGTCGTGGTCGATGCCGAGCTCGCGCGCCGACGGGAGCACCTGGGCGGCGAACGCCTCGTTGAACTCGACGAGGTCGATGTCGTCGATGGTCATGCCGGCCCGCGCGAGCGCCTCCGGCACCGCCGTGACCGGGCCGAGGCCCATGATCTCGGGGCTGAGCCCGCTCACGCCCGTGGAGACGATCCGGGCGAGCGGGGGAATGCCCAGCTGCCGCGCCCTCGTGTCGCTCATGACCACCAGCGCGGCCGCGCCGTCGTTGAGCGGGCAGGCGTTGCCGGCGGTGACCGTGCCGTCCGGGCGGAACACGGGCTTCAGGCCGCTCATCCCCTCGACGGTCACGCCGGGCCGCGGGCCTTCGTCGGTCGAGACGGTCGTCCCGTCGGGCGTCGTGACCGGGGTGATCTCGCGCTCGAAGAACCCGTTCGCGATGGCCTTCTCGGCGAGGTTCTGCGAGCGCGCGCCGTAGGCGTCCTGCTCCTCGCGCGTCACGCCCTTCAGCCGGGCGACGTTCTCGGCGGTCTGCCCCATCGCGATGTAGACGTCGGGCAGCCGGCCGGCCTCGCGGGGGTCGCTCCAGCCCGCACCCGTCGCCTTGGTCGTCGCGGCCGTGCGCTGCTGTGCCTCGGTGAACACGGGGTTCGTGAGCTCCTGGCCCGGGATCATGTCACTGTTGCCCTTGACGTAGCGGCTGACCATCTCGACGCCGGCGCTGACGAACACGTCGCCCTCCCCGGCCTTGATCGCGTGGAAGGCCATCCGCGTGCTCTGCACCGACGAGGCGCAGTAGCGCGTCACCGTCGTGCCCGGCACGTCGTCGAGGCCGAGCAGCACGGCGACCACGCGCGCCATGTTCATGCCCTGCTCCCCGCCCGGGAGACCGCAGCCGAGGATCAGGTCGTCCACGTCGTGGGGGTCGAGCTGGGGCACCTGGTCGAGCGCGGCCCGCACGATCGCCGCGGTGAGGTCGTCGGGGCGGAGGTCCTTCAGGGAGCCCTTGAACGCCCGCCCGATGGGCGACCGGGTCGCGGCGACGATGACGGCTTCGGGCACGGTTCCTCCAGGACGTGGCGGGCGTGGACGGGGGACGCCGCCTGCGGGGCGCTCCGACCGAACGCGATTCTAGCCACGGGCAATACCGGCCGCGGGCACCGTGACAGGCTCCGTCCATGACGACGCGCATCGGGACAGGGACGGTCGAGGCGAACGGGGTGCAGATCACCTACGAGTCCTTCGGGGAGCCGGACCGGCCGACCGTCCTGCTGGTGATGGGGTTCGGCACCCAGATGATCGCGTGGCCCGACGGGCTCTGCGCGGACATCGCGGACCGCGGCTACCGGGTGGTGCGCTTCGACAACCGGGACGTCGGGCTCTCCACGCACCTGCACGACGCGCCCCAGCCCGACCTGATGGCCATCATGGGCGGCGACCCGCGCAGTGCGCCGTACCTGCTCGACGACATGGCCGCCGACACCGTCGGCCTGCTCGACGCCCTCGGCGTCGACTCCGCCCACGTCGTGGGCGCCTCGATGGGCGGGATGATCGCGCAGGTGCTCGCGATCCGGCACCCGGAGCGGGTGTGCAGCCTGGTGTCCGTCATGTCGACGCCCGGGCCGTCGGCGGGGGCCGGGAGGCCCGAGGCGATGCAGGCCATCCTCACGCCGGCCCCGCCGGAGCTCGAGGCCTACGTCGAGCGCGCGGTCGCGGTGTACAGGGTCATCGGCTCGCCCGGCTATCCCATGGACAAGCCGGCGCTGCGGGCGCGCGCTGCGGAGTCGTTCCGCCGGTCCTACGACCCGGCGGGCGTCCTCCGCCAGGCCGCTGCCGTGCTGGCCAGCCCGGACCGGTCGGAGGCCCTGCAGTCCCTGGCCGTGCCGACCCATGTGATCCACGGGCGGGAGGATCCGCTGGTGACGCTCAGCGGCGGCGAGCGGACGGCCGAGCTGGTGCCCGGGGCCACCCTCGACGTGATGGACGGGATGGGCCACGACTTCCCCCGGGCGCTGTGGTCGCGGTTCGTCGACGGCATCGTCGCCAACGCGCAGCGGGCCGCCGCCACCTGACCGGACGGCCGGCTCAGGCGGCTCCCGAGCGGCGCCGCGTCTCGGGGGCGGTCAGCGACAGCGC
>JALYNB010000386.1 GCA_030773395.1 Actinomycetota bacterium | reverse complement strand
ATCCGGGCCTGGGCGAGGGGTGCGGTGCACGACGTGGCGATGGCCGCGCGCGCGGCCAGCAGGTCGAGCGCCTGCGCGGCGCCGGGCAGCAGCGTCAGCCCCGCGACGTCCTCGACCTCCAGCCGCTCGATCTCCGCGAGGGCGTCGGGCACCTGCTCGGCCGGCAGCAGGTCGGCGAGGATCTCGCGCGCGGGGCGGCCGTGGCCGCGCGCGGCGCGCAGCGCCTCCGGCCCGATGCCCCGCTCGCCGCCGAACTGCAGCCAGCAGCGCTCCACCGAGGCCGTGGAGTCGACGAGGACCCCGTCCATGTCGAACAGGACGGCGTCATACGTGGCGTCGAAGGGCACGGCCAGACGGTACGGGCGCCCGCAGGACGAGGTTGACTGCACTGACGCTGCATGCAAGCGTCGGGGCATGGCTCTCGACCACGTCGACGTGCTGATCGTCGGGGCGGGCCTGTCCGGCATCGGCGCCGCGGTGCACCTGCAGCAGCGGGTCCCCGGCAAGACCTTCGCGATCCTCGAGGCGCGCGACGCCATCGGCGGCACGTGGGACCTCTTCCGCTACCCCGGCATCCGCTCCGACTCCGACATGTACACGCTGGGCTACTCCTTCCGCCCCTGGCGGCACGCGAAGGCCATCGCCGACGGTGACACGATCCGGGAGTACGTCCGCGACACCGCCCGCGAGCACGGCGTCGACCGGGCGATCCGCTTCTGCCACCGCGTGGTCCGCGCCGATTGGTCGACGCCCGAGGCGCGCTGGACCGTCCACGCCGAGCGGACGGGCACCCGCGAGACCGTGCTGCTGACGTGCTCGTTCCTCTACGTGTGCAGCGGCTACTACCGCTACGACGCCGGCTACACGCCGCCCCTGCCCGGCCTTGACTCCTTCGACGGGCAGGTGGTCCACCCGCAGCACTGGCCGGCCGACCTCGACTCCGCCGGCCAGCGCGTCGTCATAATCGGCAGCGGGGCGACCGCGGTGACGCTCGTGCCCGCGCTCGCCGAGACGGCCGCGCACGTGCTGATGCTGCAGCGCAGTCCCACGTACATCGCCTCCCAGCCAGCGCGCGACGCGATCGCCGACTCGCTGCGCCGGCGCCTCCCCGAGCGCGCCGCCTACGCCGCAGCGCGGTGGAAGAACGTGCTGCTCGCCACGGGCCTGTACCAGCTCAGCCGCCGACGGCCCGACGTCATGAAGAGCCTGATCCGCAAGGGTGTCGTCAGGCAGCTGCCGCCGGGCTACGATGTCGACACGCACTTCTCGCCCCGCTACGACCCCTGGGACCAGCGTCTGTGCCTGGCCCCCGACGGCGACTTCTTCGCCGCCATCCGCAGCGGCCGCGCCTCCGTCGTGACGGACCGGATCGCGACGTTCACCCCCACGGGCATCCGCCTGGAGTCCGGCACCGAACTCGACGCCGACCTCGTCGTCACCGCGACGGGGCTGGTCCTGCTGCCCCTCGGCGGCATCGAGCTTGTCGTCGACGGTGCCCGCGTCGACCCGGCGGACACCGTCGCCTACAAGGGCATGATGCTGTCGGGCGTCCCGAACCTGGCGATGGCGCTCGGCTACACGAACGCCTCGTGGACGCTCAAGGCCGACCTCGTCGCCGAGTACGTGTGCCGCCTGCTGCAGCACATGGACGCCCGCGGCCACCGCCAGTGCGTGCCGGTGCCCCCCGACCCGTCCGAGACGCTGCGGCCGCTGCTCGACCTCACCTCCGGCTACGTCGAGCGGGCCCTGGGCTCGCTGCCCCGGCAGGGGCCCCGGGCCCCGTGGCTGCTGCACCAGAACTACGTGCGCGACGTGCGGCTGTTCCGGCGCGCGCCGCTGGAGGACGAAGCCATGCGCTTCTCGTCGCCGGACCGACCCGCCCTCGCCGTGACGCAGCCGGCGGCCGTCTGACGGGTGGCAGGATGCGGGGCAGCTCTGGTCGATCTTGACCGCGCACGGTCCTGACAGGGGAGGTCCCCGGGTTGTCCGACGCCCGCACGCCGGAATCGCTGCACGTGGCGCTGCTGTCCTACCGCTCCAAACCGCACTCCGGCGGGCAGGGCGTGTACGTCCGGCACCTGTCGCGCGAGCTCGCCGCGCTCGGGCACGACGTCGAGGTCGTGTCCGGGCCGCCGTACCCGGAGCTCGACCAGGCGGGCGACGAGGAGGCGCCCGCGGCGGGCGCGCCGCGGCTCACCCGACTGCCGAGCCTCGACCTCTACCGCGAGCCCGACCCGTTCCGCGTCCCCGGCTTGCGCGAGTTCCGCGGCCCGCTCGACATCGTGGAGTGGGGGCTGACCGCGACCGCGGGTTTCCCCGAGCCGATGACGTTCAGCCTCCGCGCGCTCGCGCACCTGCGGCGCCGCGTGGCGGCCGGGCACGCCTACGACGTCGTGCACGACAACCAGGGCCTCGGTTACGGGCTGCTGGGCCTGCGCCGGCTCGGCCTGCCGCTCGTCGCCACCGTGCACCACCCGGTGACGGTCGACCGCGACCTCGAGCTCGCGGCCACCCCGTCGCGGCTGGCCCGGCTGCGCAAGCGCCGCTGGTACAGCTTCGTGCGCATGCAGCGCCGGGTGCTGCCCCGCGCCGACCGCGTCATCACGGTGTCGCAGTCGTCGTACGCCGACCTGCCGGACTCCATGGGCGTGGACCCCGCCCGGCTGCGGGTGGTGCCCGTCGGCGTCGACGCCGAGCGGTTCCGGCCGGGCCCGGGTCCGCGCGTGCCGCGGCGGATCGTCGCGGTGGCCAGCGCGGACGTGCCGCTCAAGGGGGTCGTGCCGCTGCTCGAGGCGGTCGCGAAGCTGCGCACGGAGCGGGACGTCGAGCTCGTCGTGGTCGGCTCCGTGCGGCCCGACGGGCCGACCGCGCCCGCGCTGGAGCGCCTCGGCCTCGGCGGGGTCGTGCGGTTCGTGTCCGGGCTCGGGGAGGACGAGCTGGTCGCGCTGTTCCGCAGCGCCGAGGTCGCCGTCGTCCCGTCGCTCTACGAGGGATTCTCCATCCCAGCGGTCGAGGCGATGGCGTGCGCGACGCCGCTCGTCGCCACGACCGCCGGGGCACTGCCCGAGGTTGTCGGACCGGACGGCGAGTGCGCCCTGCACGTCCCGCCCGGCGACGCCGAGGCGCTCGCCGCCGCGCTCCGCCGCTTGCTCGACGACGCCGGCCTGCGGGAGCGGCTCGGGGCGAACGGCCGGCGGCGCGTGCTCGAGCGGTTCACGTGGCGAGCAACCGCCGAGCAGACAGTCGGCGTCTACCGGGAGGTCTCCCGGGAGCTGCTGCCGTGCTGACCGTCGACTTCGAGCGGTTCGGAGTCGGCGAGGCCGACCGCGTGCTCGACCTCGGCTGCGGCGCCGGGCGGCACACGTTCGCGGCCCTGCGCCGCGGCGCGCGCGTCGTGGCGC
>JALYNB010000385.1 GCA_030773395.1 Actinomycetota bacterium | reverse complement strand
GGCCGGCGCTGCCGGCCGGACGCCCCGAGCCGGAACTGCCGGCCGGCGTCGCCCCGGCGTCCGGCCCGCGGGTCCTGCGCCGCCGACTGGACGGCCGGCCCGTCGCACCGCTGAAGCTCTCCTCCGGCTGCGACCGGCGCTGCACCTTCTGCGCGATCCCGAGCTTCCGCGGCTCGCACGTCAGCCGGCCCCCGACCGACGTCCTGGCCGAGGCCCGGTGGCTCGCCGAGCAGGGCGTCCGCGAGCTGGTGCTCGTCAGCGAGAACTCGACGTCGTACGGCAAGGACCTCGGCGACCTGCGCCTGCTCGAGACGCTGCTGCCGCAGCTCGCGGCCGTCGACGGCGTCGAGCGCGTCCGCGTGAGCTACCTGCAGCCGGCCGAGACGCGCCCGTCGCTCGTGGAGGTCATGACCTCCACACCGGGCGTCGTCCCGTACTTCGACCTGTCGTTCCAGCACGCGTCGGGTCGCGTGCTGCGCCGGATGCGGCGCTTCGGCGACACGGAGCGGTTCCTCGGCCTCCTCGACGACGTCCGCCGCCGGGTGCCGGAGGCGGGTGCCCGGTCGAACGTGATCGTCGGCTTCCCCGGGGAGACCGAGGCGGACGTCGCCGAGCTCGAGCGGTTCCTGACGCTCGCGCGCCTGGACGCCGTCGGCGTGTTCGGCTACTCCGACGAGGACGGCACGGAGGCGGCGACGTACGACGACAAGCTGCCGGAGGCCGAGGTCGCCGCCCGGCTCGACCGGGTGTCCCGGCTGGCCGAGGAGCTCACCGCCCAGCGGGCGGAGGACCGGGTGGGGGAGTGCGTCACCGTCCTCGTGGAGCAGGTCGGCCCGGACGGGGCCGAGGGGCGGGCGGACCACCAGGCCCCGGAGGTCGACGGTTCCGTGTGGCTGGAGGGGCCCGTTCGCGGGCAGCACGTGCAGGTCGGTCGGCTCCTGGAGGCAGTCGTGGTCGCGAGTGACGGTGTGGACCTCGTGGCCGAGGTCGGAGACGCGGGGCCGGCGGGTGCCGGGGTGCGGCGCGGCGTGCTCGCGGGTGCCAGGTGAGCGCGGCCGCCCAGATCCCGGCGCGGCCGAAGCCGCCGCTGCTGAACCTCGCGAACGTCCTGACGGTGCTGCGCATCGTGCTCGTCCCGCTGTTCGTGGTGCTGCTGCTGGAAGGCGCCACCGCCGCGCGCTGGGCCGCCTATGCGGTCTTCCTCGCGGCGTTGATCACGGACCGCATCGACGGGCAGGTGGCCCGCTCCCGCGGCCTCGTCACCACGTTCGGCACCGTCGCTGACCCCATCGCCGACAAGGCCCTGATCGGCGCGGCCCTCATCGGGCTCAGTCTGCTGGGTGAGCTCTGGTGGTGGGTCACGCTCGTGGTCCTGGGCCGCGAGCTGGCGATCACGCTGCTGCGCTTCCTCGTGATCCGCCACGGGGTGATCCCGGCGAGTCGCGGCGGGAAGCTGAAGACCACACTCCAGGGCACCGCCCTGGGCTTCCTCCTCGTGCCCCTCGGCGGCCCCGTGCCGTGGATCGGGTGGACGATCATGGCCGCCGCCGTCGTGGTCACCCTGGTCACCGGCGTCGACTACGTCTTGCAGGCCCACCGCCTGTGGCGCACGAGCGACCGGACGGCGGCCGAGCAGGCGCCGCAGGCACCCGCCCCGCTCGACGCGGCATGAGGGTCGAGCTGCTGGCCGTCGGCACGGAGCTGCTCCTCGGCGACATCGTGAACACGAACGCCGCGTGGCTCGGTCAGCGGCTCGCCGAGAGCGGGTTCGACGTCACGACCAGCGTCGTGGTGGGCGACAACATCGGCCGGATCGCGGAGACGCTGCGCGCGGGCCTGGCCCGCGCCGACGCCGTCCTTATCACTGGCGGCCTCGGGCCGACACAGGACGACCTCACCCGTGAGGGGATCGCGCTCGTGGCCGGCGTGGGGTTCGTCCGCGACCCCGACCTCGCCGAGGGGCTCCGCCGCCGGTACGCCGACCTGGGCCGCACCCCCGCGCAGATGAACTTCCGCCAGGCCGACCTGCCGGTCGGGGCCACGAGTCTGCCGAACACGAAGGGCTCCGCGCCCGGCGTGCGGATGGAGGTCCCGGCGCCCGGGGCCGCCGGTGGCACCGGGGTCGTCTACGCCATGCCCGGCGTACCGTTCGAGATGGAGGCGATGTTTCACGCCTCCGTGCTGTCCGACCTGCTCGCCCGCGCGGGCGAGCCCGCGGTCATCGTCAGCCGGGTGATCCGGACGGCGGGCATCTGGGAGTCGTCGGTGGCGGAGGTGCTCGCGGACGAGGTGAGCCGCTTGGAGGAGCTCGGCAACCCCACGATCGCTTTCCTCGCGGGCGGCGGCCAGGTGCGCGTGCGGATCACCGCGAAGGCGACCTCCCGCGAGTCCGCGCTCGCCCTCGTGGCCCCGGTCGAGGAGCGCGCCCGCGGCCTCCTCGGCGACGCCGTGTACGGCGCGGACGACGACACGCTGCCGGGGGTCGTGCACGCCCTGCTGCGGGAGCAGGGGGGGAGCGTCGCCGTCGCGGAGTCGCTGACCGGTGGGCTGCTCGGGGCGACACTCACGGACGTGCCGGGGGCGAGCGCCACGTTCCGCGGCGGCATCGTGGCCTACGCGACGGACCTCAAGTCGGGCGCGCTCGACGTGCCCAGCCAGCTGCTGGCGGACCGCGGCGCGGTCAGCCGGGACGTGGCGGCGGCGATGGCCGCCGGTGTGCGGCGGCGGCTCGGGGCGACGCACGGCCTCGCGACCACGGGGGTCGCGGGCCCGGACGAGCAGGAGGGGCAGCCGGTCGGCACGGTGCACGTCGCCGTCACCGGTCCCGACGGAGCTGCCGTGCGCAGCCTGCGGCTGCCGGGGGACCGCGACCGCGTGCGGGCCCTGTCGGTCACCACCGCGCTGGACCTGCTCCGCCGCCAGCTCCCCGGATGATCCCGACCTGTACGTGGGTTCTGCTCGCAGCGGACGTGTCGTCAGGTGGCGGTGTCGGCGCCGACGGGTAACGTGACTGCGGACAGGAGGTGGGACGTGGCCGTGCTCCGCACGCTCATCGGCGAGGCCCTGCGGACGACGCGGCTGCGCCAGCGGCGCACCCTGCGCGAGGTCTCCTCCGCCGCGCGGGTGAGCCTGGGCTACCTGTCCGAGGTCGAGCGCGGGCAGAAGGAGGCGTCCTCCGAGCTGCTCGCCAGCATCTGCCGGGCGCTCGGCGTGAGGCTGTCCGACGTCCTGCGCGACGTCAGCGAGACGCTGTCGGTCATCGAGCCGCTGCCGGCGCCCGTGTCGCTCCCGGCCGTTCCGGACACGCTGCCCGACACGCTGCCGGCGCTCGAGCCGGTCGGTGCCGACGACCACGCCGGGGGAGCCGTCCCCGTGCCCGTGGCGGCCGGTCGACACGCCACCGTCCGCGCCGTCGCGCGCGACGTCGTGGCCGCCGCCTGAGCACCGC
>JALYNB010000384.1 GCA_030773395.1 Actinomycetota bacterium | reverse complement strand
ACCGTGGCCCTGCTGGCGCGCGACGACGCGGACGCCGGTGCGCTGGCCGACGCCCTGGCCCGCGAGGGCGTGTGCCGGGCGGTGCGGACCGCGAGCGGCCCGGCGCCCGGCGTCGCCGTACGAGAGGGGAGCTCCTGATGGCCCCGCCCCTGCTCAGCTGCGAGGCGGTGTCGAAGGCCCACGGCACCACCCAGCTGCTCGACGGCGTCACCCTCGGCGTGACCGAGGGGGAGCGGATCGGCGTCGTCGGCCGCAACGGCGGCGGCAAGTCGACGCTCGTGAAGGTGCTCGCCGGCGTCGAGGAGCCCGACGGGGGACGCGTCGTGCGTACCGGCGGGGCGACCGTCGAGCTGTTCCGGCAGGACGTCGTGCTGCCACGTGGGGCGAGCGTCCGAGACGTCGTCATGGGCGACACGGCCGTGCACGAGTGGGCCGGAGACGCCGGGGTGCGGGACGTCCTCGACGGGCTCGGCCTGCCCGGGCTCGGCCTCGACAGCCCGGTCGACCCGATGAGCGGCGGGGAGCGGCGGCGCGTCGCGCTCGCCGCCCTGCTCGCCCGGCCCGGGGACGCCGCTCCCGACCTGCTCGTCCTCGACGAGCCCACGAACCACCTCGACGTCGAGGGCGTCGACTGGCTCGCCCGCCACCTGGTCGCGCGCCGCGGCGGGCTCGTCGTCGTCACCCACGACCGGTGGTTTCTCGACGCGGTCTGCTCGACCACGTGGGAGGTGCAGGGCGGGCAGGTGCACGCGTACGACGGGGGCTACGCCGCGTACGTGCTGGCCCGCGCCGAGCGCGCGCGGATCGCCGCGGCCAGCGAGGCCCGCCGGCAGAACCTCCTCCGCAAGGAGCTGGCCTGGCTGCGGCGGGGTCCGCCCGCCCGTACGTCGAAGCCGCGGTTCCGCATCGAGGCCGCCCAGGCGCTGATCGCCGACGAGCCCCCGCCGCGCGACCGGACCGCGCTGCAGGCGTTCGCGACCGCGCGGCTCGGCAAGCGAGTCTTCGACCTCGAGGACGTCTCCGTCCGGGTCGGCGACCGGACGCTGTTCGAACACGTGACGTGGCGGCTCGGCCCCGGTGACCGGCTCGGGATCGTCGGCGTGAACGGCGCGGGGAAGACCACGCTGCTGCGGCTCCTGCTCGCCGAGCGGCAGCCAGACGCCGGTCGCGTCGAGGTCGGCAAGACCGTGAAGGTGGCCCACCTGTCGCAGGAGGTCGCCGAGCTCGACCCCGGGCTGCGCGTGCTCGAGGCGGTCGAGGAGATCGCCCGTGTCATCACGATTGGCGGCAAGGAGCAGACCGCCACCCAGCTGCTGGAGCAGTTCGGCTTCGCCGGCTCCGGCGACGCGTGGAAGCGGGTCGGCGACCTCTCCGGTGGGGAGCGGCGGCGGCTGCAGCTGCTGCGCCTGCTCATGACCGAGCCGAACGTGCTGCTGCTGGACGAGCCGACGAACGACCTCGACGTCGACGTGCTGACCGCGCTGGAGGACCTCCTCGACGGCTGGCCGGGCACGCTCGTCGTGGTCAGCCACGACCGCTACTTCCTGGAGCGGACGACCGACCGCACGGTCGCCCTCCTCGGCGACGGGCGGCTCGCGGAGCTGCCCGGCGGGGTGGAGGAGTACCTGGAGCGGCGGCGGGCGGTCGCGAGCAGCGCCCCGACGGTGGCGGGCACGCGGGCCAAGGTCGGCGACAGCCGCGCGGCCCGCAAGGAGCTCGCGCGGCTCGAGCGGGCGCTCGACAAGCTCACGACCCGAGAGGACCGGCTGCACGCGCAGATGGCGGAGGCCGCCACCGACCACGCTCGCCTGCGCGAGCTCGACGGCGAGCTGCGGGCGGTGCAGGCCGAGAAGGCCGACACCGAGGAGGCCTGGCTGGTGCTGGCCGACGAGGTGTGAAGGGGCCCGACATGTGAGCGACCCGACTAGGAGCTGCCGGGCGCGCGGGGAGATTGGACCCCCCGGGCGGACGGGAACCTCGTCCCCATGACGACGCACGCGCAGTCCGGCCGTTCCGGTCGGGTCGGGCCCCTGACCATCGGCTCCCTCGTGCTGGCGCTGCTGCTCCCCCCGATCGGCCTCGTGCTCGGGTTCGCGGCGGCGCGACGGGAGAGCAACGTCGGCTACGCCGCCGTCTTCCTCGGCGGGGTGGCGACCGTGCTCGGCCTCATCGCCGGGGTCGCGCTGCTCAGCCCGGTGCTGCCCAACGACGGCACGGGGGCCTCGTCGCCCGTCTGGGGCTTCACGGTCGCGCTGGTCGTGCTCGCCGTCGTCTCCGTCGTCGGCTCGCTGGCGTGGGCCCGCTTCACGAAGAAGCACGACACGGGTGAGGGTACGCGCGGCGGGTTCCCCCAGCGCAACACGCGCTGAGACCGAGGCGCCCTACGGCGGTGACGGGGGCCGGCGAGGGCGAGGCCGTCAGGTGCTCTGCGTTCCCGCCCCCGGCACGCGCAGGCCGGGGTGGGGGTCGAGGTTCGCGAGCCCGTTGTAGGCGAGGTTGACCAGGTGGGCCGCGACCTCGTCGCGGCCGGGGGCCCGTGCCTCGAGCCACCACTGGCCGGTCAGGGCGACCATGCCCACGAGTGCCTGCGAGTAGATGGGCGCCAGGTCGGCGGCGAGCCCGCGGCGCGTGAAGGCGTCGGCGAGCAGGTGCTCCACCTGACTCGCGATGTCGTTGATGAGGCTGGCGAAGGTGCCGCCGGTCGATGCGACGGACGAGTCGCGGACGAGGATCCGGAAGCCGTCCGTCGAGGTCTCGACGTAGTCGAGCAGGGCGAGCGCTGCGCGCTCCAGCAGCTCGCGGGTGCCGCCACCGTCCGCGCGGGTGAGCGACGTGGTGATCGCGCCGGCGAGGGCCTGCATCTCGTGGTCGACGACGACGGCGTACAGGCCCTCCTTGCCGCCGAAGTGCTCGTACACGACCGGCTTGCTCACCCCGGCCTCGGACGCGATCTCCTCGATCGACGTGCCGTCGAACCCCTTCCGAGCGAAGAGTGACCGTCCGATCCGGAGCAGCTGCTCGCGGCGCTGCGTGCCGGTCATGCGAACGCGGGGGGCGCTCCGCGGGGCCGGGGAGGTCGTCACCGGGTCAGGCTGTCACGGCGGGCGACGTGGGGCGGTCGCGCGGAGGGACGCACGGCTCGCAACGG
>JALYNB010000383.1 GCA_030773395.1 Actinomycetota bacterium | reverse complement strand
GGCCTCCGGGGACGACCAGACAGCGTCGCGGCCCTCGATGCCGCGGGCCTCGCGGGTCGCGCCCCAGAGGGCGGCGGCGTCACGGAGCCGACGGGGCCGCAGCTCGAGGCCGACGAGGGTGGCGAACGCCTGCTCCGCAGGGCCGCCGGAGGCGCGGCGCCGCCGTACCGTCTCCCGCAGGGCCTCCGCGGCCGGCAGGTGGGTGCGGGCCGCGGCGTCCACGACGGTGTCGACCCAGCCCTCCACGAGGGCGAGCGCGGTCTCCAGGCGCTGGAGTGCCGCCTTCTGCTCCGGCGTCGTCTGCGGCTCGAACAGCCCGCCCCCGAGAGCCTCCTGCAGCGCCGCCGGGTCCATGTTCATGGGGTCGATCTGTCCGGCAGCGCGCTCGATCACGCTGGTGTCGATCGTGATGCCGCGGGCGTAGTCGGCGACCAGCCCGAACAGGTGGTCACGCAGCCACGGCACGTGCGCGAACAGCCGCTGGTGCGCGGCCTCGCGCAGAGCCAGGTAGAGGCGCACCTCGTCGGCCGGGACATCGAGGCCCTCGGCGAACGCGGCGACGCCCGCGGGGACCAGGGCGGCCCGGCCGATGGCGCCGAGCGGCAGGCCGATGTCCGTCGAGCTGACCACCTCGCGGGCCAACGCACCGAGGGCCTGCCCGGCCTGCGCCCCGAACACGAGACCGCCGATCTGCCCCATCATCCCCAGCAGGGGCCCGGCCTGGGCGCGGACCTCTTCCGGCAGGGCGGACCCCATCGCCTCGGTGACGCTCGCCGCGACGGGGTCCATGAGTTGCGACCAGACGGGCACCGTCGACTCGATCCACTCGTCGCGGCTCCACGCCTCCGACCTGCTGATCCCCGAGGGGAGGGTGGTCGCCTCCTCCAGCCAGACGTCCGCGATGCCCAGGGCCTGCTCCACGGCCCCCGGCTCGCCCGGAAGGGCGGGCCGTCCGCCCTCCGCCGCCGTGCGCAGGGCGAGCTGGCGTGCCAGGTCCCAGTTGACCGGGCCGCCCGACCAGGACAGCAGCTTCTCGAGCTCGGCGAAGAGCGGGATCTTGCCGGCGAGGTCCTCCGGGATCCCGCCGCCGCCGAACGGCCAGCCGGCCCCGAAACCGAACCCCCCGGGCCCACCGGCCCCGGGTCCGCCGGAGCCGCTCCCGCCGGATCCGGATCCGCTCGAGCCGGATCCGGAGCCGCCCGAGCCGCCGGAGCCACGCGAGCCGCCCTCGCCGCGCGAGCCGCCGCCGGGGCCGAATCCGAAGGGGAAGTCACTCATGAGGCCACGGTAGTCCCGCAGGCGGTGCCCGGTCCCGCCCCGCGGGCGCCTTTGCGCAGAGCGCAGGGCCGCGGCCGACGGTAGCGTCGCACGGGTGAGCGCACCCGGGACGTCGGCGGCGGTACGCGTCGCCGAGGTCAGCGACGCCCCCCTGTCGGTCGACGCGTGCCTCGCGGCGGTGGCCGACCCCGCGGCCGGCGGGACGACGGTCTTCGTGGGCGCCGTGCGCGACGAGGACGGGGGTCGCTCCGTCGACCAGCTCGACTACTCGGCCCACCCGAGCGCGCAGCAGCGGCTGCGCGAGCTGGCCGAGGCCGTCGCCGCCGAGATGGAGGTGACGGCCGTGGCCGCCGTCCACCGCGTCGGGCGCCTGACCATCGGTGACCTGGCGGTCGTCGTCGCCGCGAGCGCCCCCCACCGGGCTGAGGCCTTCGCGGCCTGCCGCCGCCTGATCGAGGACATCAAGGCCGAGCTGCCGATCTGGAAACGGCAGGCGTTCTCCTCCGGCGACGTGGAGTGGGTGGGCTCGCCCTGACGGGAGCCGCAGCGGGAGGGTCGCCTGCACCCCGTGACTAGGCTGCCCCGGTGACTCGCCGCGGCCTGACCCTCGTGGTGTCGGCGGTGCTGGCACTCGCGCTCACGGTCGTCGGCAGCCGACTGCCCGTGCCGTACGTCGCGCTGGCGCCCGGCGTCGTCGCGGACACGCTCGGGGAGTCGGAGGAGCAGTCGCTGATCCGTGTCGAGGGGCGCGAGACGTTCCCGACCGAGGGCCGCCTCGCCCTCACGACCGTGGACGTCGTCGCCCGGCTCAACCTCGGCTCGGCCGTCCGCGGCTGGTTCTCCGACCGCTACGCGGTCGTCCCCCGGGAGCAGGTGTTCCCGCCCGGGCAGACGGCCGAGCAGACCCGCAGCAGCAACATCGCCTCGTTCACCTCGTCGCAGACGGCCGCGACCGCGGCGGCGCTGACCGAGCTGGGCGTGCAGTACTCGCCCGTGGTCGGCGTCGGCCAGGTCAACCCGGGTGCCCCGGCGGACGGCGTGCTGCAGCCCGGCGACACGCTCCTGGCGGTCGACGGGCGCCCTGTCACCGACGTCCGCTCGGTGGTCGACCTCGTGGGCGCCCGGCAGCCGGGGGAGGACGTCGTCATCCGCTACCTGCGCGACGGCGAGGAGCGGGAGGCGACCCTCACGACCACCCGGTCCGACGACGGGCGGCCGCTCATCGGCGTGCTTCCCGGCCTGGTGGGCCTCGAGTACCCGTTCGACGTCTCGATCGTGCTGCCCGAGTCGCTGCCCGAGATCGGCGGTCCCAGCGCCGGGCTGATGTTCGCCCTGGGCATCGTCGACAAGCTCACGCCCGGCCCGCTCACGGGCGGCCGGGTCGTGGCGGGCACCGGTGCCATCGACACGACCGGCGCGGTCAGCCCGATCGGCGGCATCCGGCAGAAGCTGATCGCTGCGCGTGAGTACGGCGCGGAGGTGTTCCTGACCCCGGCAGCCAACTGCGCGGCGGCGGTGGGCGGCATCCCCGACGGGCTGCGGCTCGTGCGCGTGGAGACGCTGGACGACGCCGTCACGGGCCTGGAGCAGCTGGCCGCGGGCGGGGACCCGCCCGGCTGTGACGGTGCTTGACAGGAGCTCGTCGACAGCCCTCCGTTGAGGGACCGGCGGGACGTGTCCGCGACCTAGGATCCGTCCATGGAGCCCGGCGTCCCGTTCCCGCTGCTCGCGGGCGTGGAGCTGCTCGCGGCCTCGGCCGCCGTCGGGGTGGCGGTCGGCGCGTGCACCCGCCGGGTCTGGTCGAGCTGGGCCGGGTCCCACCCCGGCGGGAACGAGGGGGTCGAGCCATGGGGCGCGGCCGAGCTAAGGCCAAGCAGACCAAGGTGGCCCGCGAGCTGAAGTACAGCAG
>JALYNB010000382.1 GCA_030773395.1 Actinomycetota bacterium | reverse complement strand
GCCCAGGACGGCGGCGCGGACGGCGCGCAGGTCGGGTGTCACGTAGTGGGTTGCTCCCGTCCCGGAGGAGGTTCAGAGCGCTTCGTGGCCCCGCTCGCCCGTGCGTACGCGGACGACCTCGTCGACGGGCACAGACCAGACCTTGCCGTCGCCGATCTTCCCGGTGGACGCGGCCTTGACGATCGCGTCGATCACCCGCGGCGCCTCGATGTCGTCGACCACCACCTCGACGCGCACCTTCGGGACGAACGCCACGGCGTACTCCGCACCGCGGTAGACCTCGGTGTGGCCGCGCTGCCGGCCGTAGCCCTGGACCTCGCTGACCGTCATGCCCTGCACGCCGAAGCCCTCCAGCGCGGTCTTGACGTCGTCGAGCTTGAAGGGCTTGACGATCGCGGTGATGAGCCTCATGCGCGGACCTTCCCCTCGAGCGCGGCCCCCGTGGTCGTGGGCGCCATCGCGGTCCCGGCCGAGCCGAGCGTGGTGAGCTCGTACCCGTTCTCGGCGTGCGTCGTCTGGTCGAGGCCCTGCACCTCCTCGTCCTCGCTGACCCGGAAGCCGATCGTCTTGTCGACGAGGAGCGCGAGCAGGTAGGAGACGACGAAGCTGTACGCCAAGGTGCCGAGGGCTCCCGCCGCCTGCGCGCCGAGCAGGCCCAGGCCGCCGCCGTGGAGCAGGCCGTCGGCCTCACCGGTGACCTCCGAGGTGGCGAGCAGCCCGATCGCGAGCGTGCCGACGAGGCCGGCGACCAGGTGGACGCCGATGACGTCGAGCGCGTCGTCGTAGCCCAGCCGGTACTTGAACCCGACGGCGAACACCGCCGCCCCGCCCCCGAGCAGCCCGACGACGATCGCGCCGAGGGAGTCCACCGCCCCGGCCGCCGGCGTGATCGCGACGAGTCCGGCGATCGCCCCCGAGGCGATGCCCAGGGTCGTGGCGTGGCCGTCGCGCAGCTTCTCCACCCCGATCCAGGCGATCGCGCCGACGGCTGCCGCGACCTGAGTGTTGAGGAAGGCCTGCGCGGCGGTGCCGTTCGCCCCGAGCGCGGAACCGGCGTTAAAGCCGAACCAGCCGAACCACAGGATCCCCGCGCCGAGCAGCACGAGCGGCAGGTTGTGGGGGCGCATCTGCTCCCGACCGAAGCCGCGGCGCTTGCCGAGCACCAGGATGCAGGCGAGTGCCGCGGCGCCCGCGTTGATGTGGACGGCGGTGCCGCCCGCGAAGTCGAGCGCCCCGATGCCCACGATCCAGCCCGCGCCGCTGTCGCCGTCGTTGCCGATCCCGTCCCCGAAGTCGAACACCCAGTGCGCCACCGGGGCGTACACGAGGAAGTGCCACAGGCCGACGAAGAGCACCCAGCCGCCGAACTTCACGCGGTCGGCGACGGCCCCGCTGATGAGGGCCGGCGTGAGGATCGCGAACATCATCTGGAAGGCCACGAACAGGATGGGCGGGATGCCCTCGCCCTGCCCGGTGGGCTCGACGGCCTCGGCGCTGCCGAGCCCGAGCAGCCCGGCGTCGAACCCGAGCAGGCCGCCGCCCACGTCGTCACCGAACGCCAGGGCGTAGCCGCCGGCCACCCAGAGCAGGCTGACGAGGCCGATGCACACGAAGTTCAGCATCAACATGGACAGGACGTTCTTGCTGCGGACCATGCCCCCGTAGAAGAACGCCAGGCCCGGCGTCATGAACAGGACCAGGGCGGCGCTCGCGAGGATCCACGCGACCGCTCCGGCGTCGTAGCTCGGGTCCATTCCTTCTCCCTCTCTCGGCAGGACTGCTCCGGAGGGTGCTGGCCGGCGGTTGCGGAAGGTGGTCGTCGCTGTTACACCGCCGTGAATGCTCACGACGGGACTGCCGGATCCGTGGGCGCGGGTGCCGGCCTGTCTGTCCCGCCTGGATCTGTCCCGCCTGGATCTGTCCCGCCCGGCCGGACCCGCCGGGGCGCTGCGCCGGCGCAGACGTGTCCCGGTCGCCGCCGCGGTCAGAGCCGGACGGACCCCGGCCGCGGGGCCTCCGCCTCCGGGTCGCCGAGCAGCGCGTCGACGAACGCCTCCGGCTCGAAGGGGGCCAGGTCGTCGGGCCCCTCCCCGAGGCCGACGAGCTTGACCGGGATGCCCAGCTCGCGCTGCACCGCGATGACGATGCCGCCCTTGGCCGTGCCGTCGAGCTTCGTCAGCACGATGCCGGTGACGTCGACCGCCTGGGTGAACGTCTTGGCCTGCACCACCCCGTTCTGGCCGGTGGTGGCGTCGAGCACGAGCAGCACCTCGTCGATCGGCCCGTGCTTCTCCACGACCCGCTTCACCTTGACCAGCTCGTCCATGAGGCCCACCTTGTTGTGCAGGCGGCCCGCCGTGTCGATCAGCACGGCGTCGACCCCGGACTCGGTGCCGCGCTTCACCGCGTCGAACGCGACGGAGGCGGGGTCGCCGCCCTCCGGCCCCCGGACGACGTCGGCGCCGACCCGCTCGGCCCAGGTCGCGAGCTGGTCCGCGGCGGCAGCGCGGAACGTGTCGGCCGCTCCCATGACCACGGACCGCCCGTCGGCGACGAGCACCCGGGCGAGCTTGCCGCAGGTCGTCGTCTTGCCGGTGCCGTTGACCCCGACGACGAGCAGCACGGCGGGGCGCCCCGCGTCGCCGTCACCTTCGCCGGCGTGGCGCGCCGCGGCGAGCGACCGGTCGGTGGTCGTGCCGACCTGGGCGAGCAGCTCGTCCTTGAGCAGGGCGCGTAGCCCCTCGGGGGTGCGGACGCCGAGCACCTTCACGCGCGTGCGCAGCGCCTCCACGAGCTCCGTGGCCGGCTTCACGCCCATGTCGGCCGTGAGCAGCGTGTCCTCGATCTCCTCCCAGACGTCCTCGTCGAGCACGTCTCGGGACAGCAGGGCGAGCAGCCCCCGGCCGAAGACGGACTCGCTGCGGGCGAGCCGGGCGCGCAGGCGCACGAGCCGGCCGGCGGTCGGCGCGATGTCGTCGAGCGTCCGCGCCGGCGGCTCGATCTGCACGGCCCCGATGGCCGGCTCCGCCGTTTCGGCGGTGTCGGCCCGGTCGGCGGTGTCGACCCCGGCATCGGGCAGGTCGAGGACGTCGACGGTCTTCGTCGGCGTGTCGCGCGGCACCTCGCTGTCGTCGTTGAGGCCCGGCAGGTGCTCGGACGCCGGGGGCACGCGCGGAGCTGAACGCTCCGGCTCCACCCGGCCCGGCCGGCGCAGCAGACCGACCAGGGTGACGAGGCCGACGACGAGGATCGCGATCGCGAGGACGAGGAACTCCACGGGCCCGATGGTGCCAGGTCGGAGCGACAGGACCGGCCCCGGAACCAGCCCGGGCGCTGCCTGGGACGGAGCAAGAGGCCGGCGTGCGCAAGTCCGGAGTGCGCAGTGCTCGGGCTCCCGGGTCTGTCAGGGTGGCCGGGTGATCGGGAGGGTCGAGCCGCCCGCGCGGATGCGCGCCCAGCGCCCCCCGTTACCTTCCTCGCGACCTCGGTGATCGAGGCGCCTGGTCGCCGAGCCTGAGCTCCGCCGCGTCAGCACCGGACCGGTGGTGGTGCTCACGTTCGACGGCGAGCAGCTCGACCGGCACTGGCTCGTCGACCACCTCCCGGACATGTACCGCGCCGAGCGACGCCGCCTGCCGCCACTCGGGCTCATCGCCGAGTGCTGGGCGGCAGCGTGACCGTGACCGTGGTGCCGGTACCCCTCGATTGCACCGACGGGTTCATCGAGGCCTTCTACGGCCGACCGGAGGCCTTCCTCGACGCCGACGTAGGGGCCGGGCAGTCCGCGTGGGGCTTCGTCGGACAGAACGGGATCGACCGGGGGTGTCACGGCTGGCCGATGACCTGCAGACGGGCAGCTGGGACGCCCAGTAGGGGTCCCGAACCGCGGTCCGGGAGCAGCCTGCCCCCCGGTCAGCTCGCCGAGGGCACGCGCTCCCGCAGCCGCTGACTGATCACCGTGCTGATGCCGTCGCCGCGCATGCTCACGCCGTACAAGGCGTCGGCGATCTCCATCGTGCGCTTCTGGTGGGTGATGACGAGGATCTGGGAGCTCTCCCGCAGGCCCTCCAGCAGCTCGAGCAGCCGGGACAGGTTGCGGTCGTCGAGCGCGGCCTCGACCTCGTCGAGCACGTAGAACGGCGACGGCCGGGCGCGGAAGATCGCGACGAGGAAGGCGATCGCGGTCAGCGACCGTTCACCGCCCGACAGCAGCGACAGGCGCTTCACCTTCTTGCCGGGCGGGCGCGCCTCCACCTCGATCCCGGTGTGAAGGAGGCTGTCGGGCTCGGTGAGCACGAGCCGCCCCTCCCCGCCGGGGAAGAGCGTGGCGAACACGCCCTCGAACTCGCGCGCGACGTCGGCGTACGCCTCCGCGAACACCTGCTGCACCCGCTCGTCGACGTCGGCGACGACGGTGAGCAGGTCCCGGCGGGTGGCTTTGAGGTCGGTGAGCTGCGCCTCCAGGAACGCCGACCGCTCCTGCAGGGCGGCGTACTCCTCCAGCGCCAGCGGGTTCACCCGGCCGAGCCGCGCCAGCGCCCGCTCCGCCTTCGCGAGCCGGGCCTCCTGCTCGGCGCGGTCGTACGGCGTGCTGCCGGGCTCCGCCTCCCCGTCCGCACTCGCCAGGGACACGGGGACGTCCGGCCCGTACTCCGCGAGGAGGTCCCCGGGCGCGACCCCGAGGTCGTCGAGCGCCTTGGCGCGCAGGGTCTCGACGCGCAGGCGCTGCTCGGTCCGGGCGATCTCGTCGCGGTGTAGCGCGCCGGTCACGGTGGCGAGCTCCGCGGCCAGCCCGGCGGACTCGGCCCGCGCCGTCCGCAGCTCCGCCTCCAGCGACGCCCGGGCCGTGGC
>JALYNB010000381.1 GCA_030773395.1 Actinomycetota bacterium | reverse complement strand
CGGCCGCCTTCTTCGCCGCGCGCTTCGCGGGCGCCTTCGTGGCCGGGGCGGCTGCCGGGGTGGCGGCGCCCGTCAGCGGCGCACTCCCGGCCTGCTCGTCCGGGGTGGGCACGGGGCCGACCGGGGTCGTCTCGTCGGCCATGTCAGCCCACCAGCCGCTCGACGGAGCCCAGCGGTATGGGGAGCCAGGAGGGGCGTGAGCGCGCCTCGTACACCACTTCGTAGACCGCCTTGTCGAGCTCGAACGCCCGCAGCAGCACCGACTCCTCGCGGGGGTCGCGGCCGCTGCCTCGGGCGTAGCCTTCGCAGAACGCCGTTCGATTGCGTTCCGCCCATTCCGTCGCACGGTACTGGAGTTGCGCGTCGGCTCCCGACGTCTCGGCGAGGAGGTGGCGCGCGGCATAGTCGTAGCTGCGCAGCATTCCGGCGACGTCTCGCAGGGGTGACATCGGCGCGACGCGTTCCGCCAGGGGCCGCGCGGGCTCGCCCTCGAAGTCGAGCAGCACCCACCCGGCGTCGGTGCGCAGCACCTGGCCGAGGTGGTAGTCACCGTGGATCCGCTGCAGGGCGACGGGGGTCGACAGGGCCGCGACGTCGTCGTACGCCGCCCGCAGCCGGTCCGCGAAGGGGGCCAGCTCGGCGACGACGGCGACCGCCGCCTCCAGCCGGTCCTTCATCTGCTGGGCCATTGCCCCCGTCTCCTCCGCCGGTGCGGTGGAGGACGGCAGGACGCGCGCCAGGTCCGCGTGCACCCGCGCGGTGGCGAGGCCGAGCCGCTCGGACTCGCCGGCGAAGTCGCCGCCGACCTCGTCGGCGTGCAGGTCGCCCTCGGCGAACAGGTCCCGCACGCTCGCGGTTGCCAGCGCCCAGCCCTCCGTGCCGGAGGACAGGAACTGCTGGACCATCGCCAGTGTCGTCTCCTGGCCGTCCAGCTCGGCCTCGACCCAGCCGAGCACGGGGGCGACGTGAGGGCTGCCGGCCTCGGTGAGCGCCAGGGTCAGCTCGAGGTCGGGGTTGCGGCCCGGCGCCACCCGGCGGAACAGCTTGCAGATGGCGGAGTCGCCGAACACGAGCGAGGTGTTGCTCTGCTCGGCTCCCATCACGCGGCTGGGCGCGTCCGGGTCGAGCTCGCCGCCCGCGACCTTGCGGAACGCCAGCGGCCCGACGGTCGACTCCTCCACGAGGAGGCGCACCAGCGTCCCGGTGAGCTCGCTGTCGAACACCCCCTCGTACGCCGTCCTGCCGTCCGGCAGCGCGCCGATCGCCGCGTGGGCGAGGCGCTCGGGCAGCTCGGAGCGGATCCCGACCACCATCTGGTAGCGGTCGGTGCCCTCGGCGCTGTCCGTCTCCATCAGGACGTGGTGGAGCTCGGCTGCGTCGCCGGCGTCGGTTGGGACGGGCAGGGCCTCGTCGGCCACGACGCGGACGGCGGACAGCTCCGACCCCTTGCCGGCGTACCACCGCTGGTCGGGCAGCCAGCCGCGGAGCAGCTCGGCGAGCCCCTCGGGACCTGTCCCTGGAGTGGACGCAGCAGGGCTCGTCACGCGGGGGCCTCCGTGCGCTGGAGCTGGAACCAGTAGAAGCCGTGCCCGGCGAGGGTCATGAGGTAGGACAGCTCGCCCACCCGCGGGAAGTGCACGCCGCCGACGAGCTCGACGGGCGTGTGCCCCTCGAACCGTCGCAGGTCGAGCTCCACCGGCTGGGCGAAGCGGGAGAGGTTGAACACGCAGAGCACGACGTCGTCGCCGAACTCCCGCACGAACGCGAGCACCGACGGGTTGGACGCCGGCAGGTCGGCGAAGCTGCCCATGCCGAACGTGGGGTGCCGCTTGCGGACGGCGATCATCTTCCGCGTCCAGTGCAGCAGGGACGTCGGGTTGCGCATCTCCGCGTCGACGTTGAGCGCCTGGTAGCCGTAGACCGGGTCCAGGATCAGCGGCAGGTACAGGCGCGCCGGGTCGGAGGTCGAGAAGCCCGCGTTGCGGTCGCTCGACCACTGCATGGGCGTGCGCACGCCGTCGCGGTCACCGAGGTAGATGTTGTCGCCCATGCCGATCTCGTCCCCGTAGTAGAGGACGGGGGAGCCGGGCAGCGACAGCAGCAGGCCGGTGAACAGCTCGATCTGGTCGCGCGAGTTGTCGAGCAGCGGGGCGAGCCGCCGGCGGATGCCGACGTTGGCCTTCATCCGCGGGTCCCTGGCGTACTCGGAGTACATGTAGTCGCGCTCCTCGTCCGTCACCATCTCGAGCGTGAGCTCGTCGTGGTTGCGGAGGAAGATGCCCCACTGGCAGTTGCGCGGGATCTCCGGAGTCTGCGCCAGGATCTCGGTGATGGGGTAGCGCGACTCGCGCCGCACCGCCATGAACAGGCGCGGCATGAGCGGGAAGTGGAACGCCATCTGGCACTCGTCGCCGAGCTCGGGGTCGCCGAAGTACTCCACGACGTCGCTCGGCCACTGGTTGGCCTCGCAGAGCATGACGCGGTCGGGGTAGTTCGCGTCGACCTCCTTGCGGACCCGCTTGAGGAACTCGTGGGTCTCCGGGAGGTTCTCGCCGTTCGTGCCGTCGCGCTCGTAGAGGTAGGGGACGGCGTCGAGCCGGAAACCGTCGATGCCGAGGTCGAGCCAGAACTTCAGCACCTCGATCATGGCTTCCTGCACGGCCGGGTTGTCGTAGTTGAGGTCCGGCTGGTGGCTGAAGAAGCGGTGCCAGTAGAACTGCTCGCGCACCGGGTCCCACGTCCAGTTGGACTTCTCGGTGTCGATGAAGATGATCCGCGCCTCGGACCAGCGGTCGTCGGTGTCGGACCAGACGTAGTAGTCCCCGTAGGGGCCGTCGGGGTCCGACCGCGAGGCCTGGAACCACGGGTGCTGGTCGCTCGAGTGGTTCATCACCAGGTCGGCGATGATCCGCATCCCGCGCTTGTGGGCCTCGTCGACCAGCTGGATGAAGTCGCCGAGGTCGCCGAACTCGGGCAGGATCTTGGTGAAGTCGCTGATGTCGTAGCCGCCGTCGCGCAGCGGCGACTCGTAGATCGGCAGCAGCCAGATGCAGTCGACGCCCAGCCACTGCAGGTAGTCGAGCTTGCTCGTGAGGCCGCGCATGTCACCCGTGCCGTCGCCGTTGGAGTCGGCGAAGCCCCGGATGAGCACCTCGTAGAAGACCGCCCGCTTGAACCACGCGGGGTCGTGCGACTCCTCCGGGTCGACCAGCGGGTCGGGCTCCGCGGCGGCCGCCGGGGTCTCCATCTGGATGTCCTCGGACGGCTGGAGCGTCGGGTCGACGAGGGTCATGCCGGGGTCACCACGAACAGGTGGGCGGGCTCGGCGAACGGGTCGAGGCGGACGTAGTTGTACTCGCCCCACTCCCAGGAGTCGCCGGTGACCGCGTCGGTGACGCGGTAGCGGTCGGACCACCCGAGGCCGAGGGCGGGCATGTCGATCTTCACGGTGGCTTCCCGCGTGTTGTAGGAGTCGAGGTTGACGACCACGAGCACGGTGTCGGCGTCGTGGAGGTCGGTGGGCGGCGCGCCCGGGTTGGAGCGGCTCGTCGTCTTCGACCAGACGAGGATCTGGTCGTTGTCGGCCGTGTGGAACACGAGATTGCGCAGCCACTGCGTGGCCGGGTGGTCGCGGCGGAAGTGGTTCAGCCGGCGCAGGTACGGCATCAGCGAGCGGCCTTCGGCCTCGGCGCGGGCGTAGTCGCGCGGCCGCAGCACGTACTTCTCCGAGTCGAGGTACTCCTCGCTGCCCGGCTTCACCGCCGTGTGCTCGTAGAGCTCGTAGCCCGAGTAGACGCCCCAGGTCGGGCTGAGCAGCGCGGCGAGCACGGCCCGGATCTTGAACATCGGCGGGCCTCCGTACTGCAGGCTCGCGTGGAGGATGTCGGGGGTGTTCACAAAGAAGTTCGGGATCATGTAGTCAGCGGCGGGGCCCGCGAGCTCCCGCGCGTACTCCTCCAGCTCCGCCTTCGCCGTCCGCCACGTGAAGTACGTGTAGGACTGGGTGAAGCCGAGCTGGGCCAGCTCGCGCATCATCGGCGGCTTCGTGAACGCCTCCGCCAGGAACAGCACGTCGGGGTCGGTTTTCTTGACCTCGGCGATCAGCCACTCCCAGAAGTTCAGCGGCTTCGTGTGCGGGTTGTCGACGCGGAAGATGCGGACGCCGTGGCTCGTCCAGTGACGGACGACGCGCAGGACCTCGGCGTAGAGCCCCTCGGGGTCCTTGTCGAAGTTCAGCGGGTAGATGTCCTGGTACTTCTTCGGCGGGTTCTCGGCGTACGCGATCGTGCCGTCGGCACGGACGGTGAACCACTCCGGGTGCTCCTTGGCCCACGGGTGGTCGGGAGCGCACTGCAGGGCGAGGTCGAGCGCGACCTCCATGCCGGCGGCCCGGGTCGCAGCGACGAAGGCGTCGAAGTCCTCGATCGTGCCGAGGTCGGGGTGCACGGCGTCGTGACCGCCCTCGTCGGACCCGATGGCCCAGGGCGAGCCCACCTCGTACGGGCCCACGTCGTCGGGGTTGCCGCCCGGGAACTTCGCGCTGTTCGGCCCCTTGCGGTTCACCTTCCCGATCGGGTGGATCGGGGGCAGGTAGACGACGTCGAAGCCGGCGGCCGCGATCGCGGGGAGCCGCTCCATCGACGTGCGGAACGTGCCGGACTTCGGCGGCTGCGCCCCCGACGGGTCGACGACCGCGCCCTCGGAGCGGGGGAAGAACTCGTACCAGCTGCCGAACAGCGCCCGGCGGCGGTCCACCCAGATCTCGCGCTCGCGGCTGGGGGTCACGAGCTCGCGCAGGGGATGGGCGTCCAGCAGCGCCGTGACGTCGGGGGCGAGCGCGGGGGCGACGCGCTCGTGCACGCCGAGCGCCTCGTCGCGCAGGGTCGCGGCGACCGAGGTGAGGCGCTCGCGGTCGCCCTCGGGCACGACCTCGCGGCACCGCTCCAGCAACTGCGCGCCCTCCTCCAGCTCGACGGTCACGTCGACGCCGGCGGCAATCTTCACCTCGATCCCGTGGCGCCACGTCTCGACGGGGTCGGACCAGGCCTCGACCGTGAAGCGCCACAGCCCCTCGGCGTCGACGACGACCGAGGCCTCCCAGTGGTCGGTGACGCCGACCTCGGCGGGGGGTCGCGAGCGCATGCGGGTGCGACGCACCTCACCCCGGCCGGGGGGTGTCAGCGCGACGGAGGCGGCCACGGCGTCGTGTCCCTCGCGGAACACCGTCGCCGTGACCCGCAGGGTCTCGCCCGCGACCGCGTAGGCGGGGTGGTCCCCGCACGAGACGGTGGGGCGAACGTCGGAGATCCCAAGGCGTCCAGTCATCGGCGCGACGCTACCCAGGCGCGATCGGGCGACACACAAGGCGGGGTGTCGACGCCGCTCGTCCCGCTGGTGCGACCGCGCGGTGCTGGTACGCCGAGACCGCGGCCTTCTCGTCACGGTGTGTGTCGGTATCAGCGCGCAGAGCGGTACCGGTCGCGTCACGCTCTCGGTAGTGTCCGCGCGTGCGAGCACTCAGACGATTCACGGTCCAGGCTGCCCTGCCGTCGGAGCTCTCCCAGCTGAGCGAGCTGGTGATGAACCTTCGCTGGTCGTGGCACCCGGCCTCGCTCGACCTGTTCGCGTCCATCGACCCGGCGCTGTGGCGGCTGGTGGGCGGCGACCCCGTGCGGCTGCTCGGCGCGGTGAGCCCCGACCGGCTGCGCGAGCTCGCGGGCGACGCCGACTTCCGGACGCGGCTCGCGGCGGCGGCGGACGACCTGCAGTCCTACCTGACGACGCCGGGCTGGTACTCCTCGCTGACCGACGCGCCGCGGGCGATCGCCTACTTCAGCCCGGAGTACGGCATCACCGAGGTGCTGCCCCAGTACTCCGGCGGCCTGGGGATCCTCGCCGGTGACCACCTGAAGTCCGCGAGCGACCTCGGCGTGCCGCTGGTGGGGGTGGGCCTGCTCTACCGGCACGGCTACTTCGCGCAGTCGCTGTCGGCGGACGGGTGGCAGCTCGAGCGCTACCCCCCGATCGACCCGTACGGCCTCCCGCTGACCCGCCTGACCGACGCCGACGGGTCGCCGGTGCACATCGACATCGCGCTGCCCGACGGTCGGCGGCTCGTCGCGCAGGTCTGGAAGGCGCAGGTCGGCCGCGTCCCCCTGCTGCTGCTCGACAGTGACGTCGAGGAGAACACCCCCGACGTGCGGGAGGTCACCGACCGGCTGTACGGCGGGGGCACCGACCACCGGCTCCTGCAGGAGCTGCTCCTCGGCGTCGGCGGGGTGCGGGCGCTGCGTGCCTGGTCGCGCCTGTCCGGCGACCCCGAGCCCGAGGTGTTCCACACCAACGAGGGCCACGCGGGCTTCCTCGGCCTGGAGCGCACCCGCGAGCTGGTCGAGCAGGGGCTGAGCTTCGACGAGGCGCTCGAGGCCGTCCGCGGCGGGACCGTCTTCACGACCCACACGCCGGTCCCGGCGGGCATCGACCGCTTCCCGAAGGGGCTCATCGAGCACCACCTCGGCGTGGCCCTGCCCGGCCTCCCGGTCGACCGGCTACTGGCCCTGGGGGACGAGCCCGACCCGTCCGTGTTCAACATGGCCCACATGGGCCTGCGGCTGGGGCAGCGGGCCAACGGCGTCGCGCAGCTGCACGGGATCGTCAGCCGCGGGATGTTCTCGTCGCTGTGGCCGGGCTTCGACCCGGACGAGGTGCCGATCGGGTCGATCACGAACGGCGTGCACGCGCCGACCTGGGTGCACCGCGACATGTTCGCCCTCGCCGAGGCGGAGGTCGGCTCGGGCCTGACGACGTCCGCGCAGGGCTGGGAGAGCGTGGCCGGCGTCGGCCTCGACAAGATCTGGGAGGTGCGGTCGCGGCTCCGCGCCGGCCTGGTCGAGGAGGTCCGCCACCGACTGCGGGAGTCGTGGCGCCAGCGCGGCGCCAGCGACGCCGAGCTCGGCTGGACCGGGAGCGTGTTCGACCCGAACGTGCTGACGATCGGCTTCGCGCGCCGCGTGCCGTCGTACAAGCGGCTCACGCTCATGCTGCGCGACCCCGAGCGGCTCAAGCGGATCCTGCTCGACCCGGAGCGGCCGGTCCAGCTCGTGATCGCCGGGAAGGCGCACCCCGCCGACGACGGCGGCAAGCAGCTGGTGCAGGAGATCGTCCGGTTCAGTGACGACCCGCAGGTGCGGCACCGGATCGTCTTCCTGCCCGACTACGACATCGGCATGGCCAGGCACCTCTACGCCGGGTGCGACGTGTGGCTGAACAACCCGCTGCGCCCCCTGGAGGCGTGCGGCACGTCGGGCATGAAGAGCGCGCTGAACGGCGGGCTGAACCTCTCCATCCGCGACGGCTGGTGGGACGAGATGTTCGACGGCGAGAACGGCTGGGCGATCCCGTCGGCCGACGGCGTCGACGACCCGCACCGCCGCGACGACCTCGAGAGCGCCGCGCTCTACGACCTGCTGGAGAGCACGGTCGCACCGCGGTTCTACGACGACCGCAAGCGCGGGGTGCCCGAGCGGTGGGTCGAGATGGTCCGCCACACCCTCGGGACGCTCGGGCCGAAGGTGCTGGCGAGCCGCATGGTCCGCGACTACGTCGTGCAGCTCTACACCCCGGCGGCGCTGTCGGGCCGCGCGCTGGCCGCCGACGGCTACGCGGGCGCGAAGGACCTCGCGGCCTTCCGCGGGCTGGTCGCGACAGCGTGGCCGCAGGTGCGGGTCACCCACGTCGAGACGGGCGACGTCGGCCAGGCGCCGGCGATGGGGGCGACCCTGTCGGTGACCGCCGCGGTCGACCTCGGGCCGCTCGACCCCGACGCGGTCAGCGTGCAGCTGGCGCACGGCATCGCCGACGACGCCGACGTCCTGCACGACGTCCGCACCGTCGAGCTCGCCCACGCCGGCCGCAGCGACGGCGCCCACCGCTTCTCCGGGCAGGTGCCGCTGACCCGCGCGGGCGCGTTCGGCTACACCGTCCGGGTGCTGCCGCGCCACTCCCTGCTGGCCAACCCGGCCAGCCTCGGGCTCGTCGCCCTCCCGGCCGAGGAGGTCGGCTACACCCAGCTGCCCTGACGGGGCGGGGCACGGCGGTACGGCGGTGAGCGCCCCTCGGGTCCCCGGACCCGGGGGCGCTCCCGTCTGCGGCGGAACGCAGCGACCGGGCGGCGT
>JALYNB010000380.1 GCA_030773395.1 Actinomycetota bacterium | reverse complement strand
TGCCGGAGCCGCTGCGGGTCGGGCAGACGCCGCAAGGGTTCCGCCGCGCCCTGCTCGAGCGCGCCCACGCTAAGGCCCCTCGAGGACCCGGCGCCTCCGACGACGCCGGCCTGGTCGAGGCGCTCGGCGTGCCGGTGCACGTCGTACCGGGCCGGGACGAGGCGCTGAAGGTCACCCACCCGCTCGACCTGCTGCTCGCCGACGCGCTCCTGGCGGCTGCGGGGGCGCGGACGTGACCGGCCTGCCTCGCGTGGGGGTCGGCGTGGACGTGCACCCGCTCGCCCCCGGCCGGCCGATGCGCGTCGCCGGGCTGCACTGGCCGGACGAGGACGCGGGCCCGGCCGGGCACTCCGACGGGGACGTCGTCGCGCACGCGGCCTGCGACGCCCTGCTCGCCGCGGCCGGCCTCGGCGACCTGGGGTCGAACTTCGGGACCTCCGACCCCGCGTGGGCGGGTGCGGCCGGCACGGCGCTGCTCGCGGAGACCGCGCGTCGCCTCGCCGCCGCCGGGTGGACGGTCGGCAACGTCAGCGTGCAGCTGGTGGGCAACCGGCCGCGGCTCGGGTCGCGTCGGGCCGAGGCCGAGGCGGTGCTGTCCGTGGCCGTGGGCGGGCCGGTCGCCGTGAGCGCGACGACGACGGACGGGCTGGGGCTGACCGGGCGGGGCGAGGGACTCGCGGCGGTCGCGACGGCGCTGGTGGTGCCGGCCGACGCCCGGGGTAGGGCGCGGGCATGAGCGCGAGAGACGACCGTGGCACGCCGCAGGACCTCGACGCCGCGCAGGCGGACGGCGACCCGGCGATGCCCGCGGGCGTGCCCGACCGGGCCGGCATGGAGTCGCTGGACACGGGCCCTGCGGAGGCGGGCAGCCCCAGCCAAGGCGAGGGCCTCTCCGACCACGAGCTCGTCGAGATGGTGCGCGACCCCGACCACCGGACCTGAGCCCGGACCTGAGCCGGGACCGATCGGGCGGAGCGGCCGACGGCCACCGACCGGATGGCCGCTGGCCCGTCAGCCGACCGTCGCCGCCCCGCGTTCTGCGACCTCGTCGACGAGGTCGGCCACGGAGTCGACGATCCGCGTGGGCAGGTAGGGAAAGCGGCCGGCGGCCAGCCGGTCGGTGATCCCGGTCAGCACGAGAACGGTCTGCAGTCCGGCCTCGAGCCCGACGACGACGTCCGTGTCCATGCGGTCGCCGATCATGACCGTGCTCTCGGAGTGGGCGTCGAGCGCGCGGAGGGCCGAGCGGATCATCAGCGGGTTCGGCTTGCCGACGAAGTAGGGCTCGACGCCGGTCGCCCGGGACACGAGGGCGGCGACGCTGCCCGTGGCCGGGAGGAACCCCTCGGGCGACGGACCCGTCGGGTCGGGGTTGGTCGCGATGAACCGCGCGCCGCCGCTGATGAGCCGGATCGCCTTGGTGATCTGCTCGAAGCTGTACGTGCGAGTCTCGCCCAGCACGACGTAGTCCGGCTCGCGCTCCGACAGCGTGTAGCCGACCTCGTGCAGCGCGACGGTCAGCCCGGACTCGCCGACGACGAACGCGCTGCCGCTGGGGCGCTGGCTCTGCAGGAACTGGGCCGTGGCCAGCGCGGAGGTCCAGATGGCCTCGGGCGGCACGTCGAGGCCCGAGCCGCGCAGCCGGGCGGACAGGTCCCGCGGCGTGTAGATCGAGTTGTTCGTCAGCACGAGGAACGGCGTGCCGGTGTCGCGGAGGCGCTCGAGGAAGCGGTCCGCGCCCGGGACCATGGCCTCCTCGTGGACGATCACGCCGTCCATGTCCATGAGCCAGTGGGTGACCCGTGGGCGGCGCTCGTCCGTCATGGGCCGGAGTCTGCCGTCCCGACGGGCAGGGGGCGGTCGCGGTCGGCGCGCGCGTCGTCCAACCGGCGTTGCAGTTCGGCCGCGAGACCGCGGGGGTAACCGCGCAGCGCGACCTCGTGGCCGTCGTACAGGCGCAGTACCGGGAAATCCGGTACGGACCAGGCGACGCGGACACCGGCACCGCGTTCCACGCCACCTCCCGCGCGCCGAGTGTGGTCACGACGCGCAGTCGCTCGGGGCCGAGTTCGACCCGCTCCCGGAAGCCCAGCGACAGCCCGGTCCACAGGAGTGCGACAGCCAGGAGCAAGCCGTAGACGTGGTGCCACCGCGGGAAGCCGGCCGCGACGTCGACCAGCGCGACGGTGAGCACGACGAGGGCCCTGACTCCGCGAGGGCTGAGCACCCCTGCCACCCGCGCGGTCGGACGACCTCGTCGGGGGTCCCGCGGTCGTCGGCCACGCCGGCATCCTGGCGCACGCGCCCCGGGGCGCGCCGGGAACAACGGTCTCCCGGACGGCGCTGTCCAAGTGAACATGACCGGGCACCGGTCACCCCCGTGCGCAGTGGAGAGGCCCCATCAGTGCGTGACCCGTCCGAGCTCTACGCCCTGGGCCCCGAGGTCGAGGTGCCGCGTGGCGCCGTGATGCTCGAGGCCCTGGATGGGTTCGTCGACGCCGGCAGCGCGGTGAAGCTCGCCCGGGAGCACTTGCTCGAGACCCTCGAGTCGCAGGTCGTCGCGCGCTTCGACGTCGACGCGCTGCTCGACTACCGCTCGCGCCGGCCGAGCATGGTCTTCGACCGCGACCACTGGAAGTCCTACGACGAGCCGTCGCTGGCGCTGCACCTGCTCCGCGACGCCGCCGGCACGGAGTTCCTGTTGCTGGCCGGCCCGGAGCCGGACCTCCAGTGGGAGAGGTTCACCGCGGCGGTGGTCGGCCTCGTCGAGCGCCTCGACGTGCGGCTGACCGCCCAGCTGCACGCGATCCCGATGGCCGTGCCGCACACCCGGCCGTTCGGCATGACCCGCCACGCCACGAACCGCGAGCTGCTCGTGGGCGTCGAGCCCTGGTTCCAGACCGTGCAGGTCCCGGGCAGCGCGGCCGCGCTGCTGCAGTTCCGGCTGGGCCAGGCCGGGCGGGACGCGACGGGCTACGCGCTGCACGTCCCGCAGTACCTGGTGTCCGCGGAGCTGCCCGACGCCGCGGCCGCGCTCATCGACGCGGTCGCCGTCGGCACCGGCCTCACGATCCCTGATGCGGCCCTCCTCGAGGCCGGGGAGCGCACGCGCGCGGAGATCGACGCGCAGGTCGAGCGCTCGGAGGAGGTCGCCTCCGTGGTGCGCGGGCTCGAGCAGCAGTACGACGCGTTCGTCCGCGGGCGCAGCAGCGACCTGCTCGACGGGGGCGGCTCGGAGGCGCTGCCGACGGGCGACGAGATCGGCGCCGAGCTCGAGCGGTTCCTGGCCGAGCACTCCGGCGAGCCGCCGCAGGCCTGACGGCCGCCGCGCCGGTCCGCTGCTCCCGCCGCCCGGGCGGTGCGGCTCCCCGCCGCTCCGCGCCTACGATCAGCCCCCGTACGATCAGGCACTGTGACGCTGCGCCTGCACGACACCCTCACCCGGCAGACCAGGGACTTCGTGCCCCTGGTCGGGGGGCGCGTGGGTGTCTACGTCTGCGGGCCCACGGTGCAGGCGGCGCCGCACGTCGGCCACCTGCGCAGCGCCGTCGCGTTCGACGTCCTCCACCGGTGGTTGCGGGCCCGCGACCTCGACGTGGTCCTCGTCCGGAACGTCACCGACATCGACGACAAGATCATCGCCAGTGCGGCGGAGCAGGGCGTCCCCTGGTGGGCGCTCGCGGAGCGGATGACGCGAGCCTTCCACTCGGCGTACGGCGCCCTCGCGGTCCTGCCGCCCGACGCGGAGCCGCGGGCCACCGGTCACGTCCCGCAGATGGTCGCCCTGATCGCCGCGCTAATCGAGGCAGGGCACGCCTACCCCGCGGACGGCGACGTCTACTTCGACGTGCGGAGCCACCCGGCGTACGGGGAGCTGTCCGGCCAGTCGCCCGACGCCCTGCGCGCGGGGGAGCCCGCCGAGTCGGCGTCGCGCAAGCGGGACCCGCTGGACTTCGCGCTCTGGAAGGGCACGAAGCCGGGTGAGCCGGCCTGGGACACCCCCTGGGGACCCGGTCGCCCGGGGTGGCACATCGAGTGCTCCGCGATGTCCGTGGAGTACCTGGGCCGGGAGTTCGACATCCACGGCGGCGGCCACGACCTCGTGTTCCCGCACCACGAGAATGAGCAGGCGCAGTCCCGCGCCGCCGGCCACCCCTTCGCGCGCACCTGGATGCACCACGGGCTCGTCACCACGCCCTCCGGCGAGAAGATGAGCAAGTCGCTGGGCAACTCACTCGTCGTGGCCGACGTGCTGCAGCAGGTGCGTCCGCCCGTCCTGCGCTGGCTGCTCGGCGGCGCCCACTACCGCTCGGCGCTGGAGTTCAGCCCCGCGCAGCTCGACGAGGCCGCGGCGACGTACGGCGGGCTCGAGCGGTTCGTGCACAACGCCCTCGACGCCCTGGGCGGCGTCGGGGAGGCGGAGGCCCTGGCCCTGGAGGTCGCCGTCGACGCCCGCGCCGCGGGCGCGCCGGTCTCGGCCGAGGCGGCCTGGGAGGCGTTCGCCGCGGAGATGGACGACGACCTGGCCGTGCCGCGGGCGCTCGCCGTCCTCCACGGCGCGGTCACGCGTGGCAACGGCCTGCTGGGGCAGGCCCTGGCGCGCGGGGGGGCCGAGCGGCGGGAGCTCGCCGCCTGGCTGGACGTCGTACGCCGGATGCTCGGCGTCCTTGCGTTGGACCCCGTCCGGCAGTGGCCGGCGGCGGCAGGAGCGGGGAGGCTGGAGCCGGTGGTGGACGCCCTGGTGCAGGTGGCGCTGGACGCGCGCACGGCTGCGCGCGAGCGGAAGGACTACGCCGCCGCGGACGCGATCCGCGACCGGCTGACCGCGGCCGGCGTGACGGTCGAGGACACGCCCGCCGGCGCCCGCTGGCGCCTGGCCCAGCCG
>JALYNB010000379.1 GCA_030773395.1 Actinomycetota bacterium | reverse complement strand
GCGTACGGGCGGGCGGGTCTGGCCGGACGCGGTCGCGCACCCGGTCTCCGTGGCCGCGCTGCTCGGGCTGACGGCCGCCTCCTGGCGGGGCCGGCGGGCCGGGGCGCTGCAGTGGAAGGACCGCCCGGTCTGACCCGCGGGCACAGCAGGGTCCGCCAGTTGACCACAGCGCACTGCCCGCGAATGTCTCGATCGAGAGCACGCCACGTGCGGGCAGCGCGCTGTTGACATCGCCTAGGTGTACCTGGCTTTGCTCCGTTGCCTGGGTATCAGCCGCCCAGCGCCGTCACCATGGCCATAACCGTCTGCATCTGCGGCCCGCGCTGGGTCGCGTAGTCGACGTCGCCGGGCCCGAGGTAGCCCCACCAGTCCCAGCAGCCCTTCGGGTTGCCGAACGACGCGTCCGGGGTCGCCTGCGGGTAGAGGACGACGAACGAGTTCGTGTCGGCGTAGGCGTTCAGGCCCGAGCGCTCCACGAACGTCGTGCCGATCTGGTCGGCGGTCTGCTGGCACCCGTGCAGCGCGACGACCACGTCGCACTTCGCGCCGCGCAGGCACGACTGTGGCGCGTACAGGTAGCCCGTGTTGCCCATCCCGATCGCCGCCGCGCCCGAGCGGGTGACGTCACCGGCGCCGGGCACGGCCGGTGCGGCGTAGGGGTCCTGGGAGAACGCCGTGACCGTTCCCCGCGGCGCCCCCGTGTTCGGCGCCTTCACCGAGCCGCGGAGGACCTGGAGCATGTCCGCCTGGGCGTCATAGCCGGGGCAGTTGTTGATGTACGGCGGCGCCGTGTCGCCGCAGGCGACCGGCCCGGTCGGGCTGACCCAGCCGTGCCCGGCCGCGAGCGTGTCGCGGTAGGTGAGCGGCACGCCGTAGTGCCGGTAGTACGCCGCCAGGTTGTCGGCCACCGGCCGCAGCACCGTCGGGTCCTGGGTCCCGTGCAGGAACCACGTGCGCGAGGCCGCCAGGTTGCCCGTCGGGTCGATCTTGCCGTCCCGCGCGTACTCGTCGGTCTTCGCGTACAGCGTCGGCAGGTCGGACGGGACGTTGTACGCCGTGCACGATTCCAGCGCGATCGTGAGGCTGCCCATCGCGCACCAGTACGGACCGGCGCTGACCACGCCCGCGCCCCGGACGCGACTCGAGTAGGCGACCTGCAGCTGGGTCGCCATGTAGCCGCCCGACGAGATGCCGGCGACGTAGGTGGCCGGCACGCTGAGCCGGGGCAGGTCCCCGCTCGCGGGAGCCGCCTCCCCGCGGGCCTGCGGGCCCGCGGGCACGGCGGTCAGGGCCAGCAGCGCGACGAGCGTCGCGGCCACCAGCCCGAGCGCTCGGCCGGCGAGCGGCGTGCGGTCGCGGCGACGTGCGTCGGTCATCGGGTCTCCTGTCGGCGGACACACCGGGACGGGCCGTACATGACGGAACCGAGCTCGTGCCCGAGGTGTTCCTGGCCACCCCCACGGGGCCCGAGCCCGCCCGTCAGCTCGCCGCGAGGTCGCGAAACTGACCCTTGACGGATCGTGACGGCGCACGGCGGAGTCCGAACCCCACCGGCAGCTCCCATCGGCGCGTCGACCGACCATCCCCGGACAACCACCGCTGGTGCGGCCCTACCGGACAGTCGCTCCCCGGCGGTACGGTCCCGCTCCGCGCAGGACGGCGAGACCCCGATCCGCCCGCGACGTCGTCTGTCAGGAGAGTCACGATGAGGTGCAGCTCCACGAGGTCCGGGGCGCCCAGGGCGCTCCTCGCCGTCCTCCTCGTCCTGCCCGTGCTGCTGAGCATGGCAGGCCCGGCCACAGCCACCGGCACAGCGAAAGCCCCCGCATCCGCGACGCCGCCCGCCGGGGACCTGCCCGTCGTCCTCCCGCAGGTCCCGTGCGGCGACCTCGTCGGGATGGAGTTCGAGGTGCTCCCCGGGGAGACCGCCCGTCTCACGGCCGCCAGCGTGGTCGCGGCGACTGCCGGAACCAGCGAGTACTGCAGGGTCACAGGGACGATCGCACCCCAGCACGGCTTCGAGCTACGGCTGCCGACCACCACCTGGACGCAGCGCTACCTGCAGACCGGCTGCGGCGGCTTCTGCGGCAACGTGCCCGAGCCGCAGGTGAATGGCATGTCCGGCTGCCCCCGGTTCGAGAGCGGCGAGTTCGTGGTCGGCTACGGCAATGCCGGTCACGGGCCCGTCTCGCCGGTCCGCCTCACCTCGGTCATCAACGCCACCTGGGCCACCGACCGGTCGCTGGTCGAGGACTGGGCGTACGAGTCCGAGCACCAGCTGTCGATCGCGGCAGAGCACGTGATCGACGCCTTCTACGGCCGAGCTCCCCGCCACAAGTACTTCAACGGCTGTTCCACGGGCGGGCAGCAGGCTCTCGTGCTGGCGCAGCGCTACCCGCACGACTTCGACGGCATCCTCGCCGGCGCGCCCGCCAACCTCCGGGTCCAGCTCCACGCGTTCTCGCTGGCGTGGAACATCCGCGCGAACACCGCTCCGGACGGCTCCGAGATCCTCACGGCCGACGACCTCCCGGTGCTCCACGCCGGTGCGCTCGCTGCGTGTGACGCCCGGGACGGGCTGGAAGACGAGCTGATCACCGACCCGCGACGCTGCTCCTTCGACCCGGGCGCGCTGTTGTGCACCGGCGGGCAGACGAGCGGCTGCCTCACGGAGGCCGAGGTCACCGCTGCCCGCGCGATCTACAGCGGTGCCCGGTCCGAGGAGGGGCAGAGCTTCTACCCGGGCGGCATGTCGGTCGGTTCGGAGCTCGCCTGGGCTCCGTGGATCGTCCGGGCGCCCGGGGGCACCCTCCGACTGTCGGAGGCGTTCGCCCGCGGCTACCTGCAACACCTCGCCGACCTCGACCCGGCGGTCTCGTGGGACCTCGACCGGCTCCGGTTCGACCGCAGGACCTATGACCGGCTCACCGAGCTGGCGGGCCTCTACAACGCCGACGACCCCGACCTGCGGGAGTTCCGCGCCGCCGGTGGCAAGCTCATCCTCTGGCACGGCTGGAACGACCCCGCCATCCCGCCGACGGGCACGACCGAGTACTACCGCGCCCTGCTCAGGGAGTTCGGCGGCCCCGGCACGAGGCAGTTCGCGCGGCTCTTCCTCGTTCCCGGGATGTACCACTGCGCGGGCGGGGACGGCCCCTCCCTGGTCGACTTCCTGACCCCGTTGACCGACTGGGTCGAGGAGGGGGTGGAGCCGCGCAGGGTCGTCGTCACCCAGCGGGACAGCGCGGGCGACGTCGTCCGGACGCGCCCTGTCTACCCCTTCCCCCGCGTAGCGGTGTACGACGGCACCGGGAGCCCGGACGACGCGACGAACTTCGTCGACAGGCCCAGCCTGCTGCGGTCGGGGGTGCGGTGGATCGGCAGCTTCCCGAGCGACGAGCGTCTGTGGTGCCGCGTGGAAGCGGGCCGGTTCGTCTGCTCCGAGGACCCACGCGCGGCCGCGTAGGCCAGGGCTCGGCGTCGACCGGTCGGCCCAGCAGCGGCATGACCAGCCGGCGCAGCGCCGGCGACGCCCCAGCCCGAGCTCGTCGGCGAGCAGGCGGCGCCGGACCGGTCGTGGTGGGGACGACGGGAGTCTGCCCGCGGTCAGGCCGGCCCGACGTACAGCCAGCGGCCCCCCTCGCGCACGAACCGGCTGTCCTCGTGCAGCACCTCGGCGCGCCCGCCGCGCTCGGAGTGCGCCCGGAACTCCACCCGGCCCTCGGCGTCGAACAGGCCGCCCCCGGAGCGCGTCAGCACCTCCAACCGCGTCCAGCGGCGCCCGCCGTCGAGGTCGAGCCGGGCCGGCCGGGTCGACGGGTGCCATGTCCGGAGCAGGTGCTCGGGGTCGCCCACGGCGAACGCGCTGAAGCGCGACCGCATGAGCGCCTCCGCCGTCGGCGCCACCGCGGCCCCGGAGTGGTAGCGCCCGCAGCAGTCGCCGTACGTCGCTCCGGTCCCGCAGGGGCAGAGTTCCCGAGGGTCGGCGCTCACCCCTGCATGCTGCCGCGCGACCCCGCCGACGACACCTCCGTCGCCGCGGGTACGGCGGGCACGCCCGGGTAGGCGAGCCGCATGACGGACACGAGACCCCTGGCCCTGGTCACCGGCGCGTCGAGTGGCATCGGCTACGAGCTCGCCAAGCAGTTCGCGACGAACGGCTTCGACGTCGTCGTCAACGCGGAGGACGCCGGGATCACCGCGGCCGCCGCCGAGCTGACCGGCGCGGGAGCGGGTGCGAGTGTGCAGCCGGTGCAGGCCGACCTGTCGACGTACGAGGGGGTGGAGCAGCTGTGGTCCGCGGTCGTGGCGACGGGCCGCCCGCTGGCCGCGGCCGCCCTCAACGCCGGGATCGGCCGGGGCGGCCCCTTCGTCGAGACCGACCTCACCGACGAGCTCCAGCTGATCGGGCTCAACATCACGGGCACGACCCACCTCGCGAAGCGCGTCCTCGTCGCCATGCACACCCGGGGCGAGGGCAAGGTGCTGTTCACCTCGTCGATCGCCTCGACGATGCCCGGCTCGTTCCATGCGGTCTACAACGCGTCCCGGTCGTTCGTGCAGTCGCTCTCGGAGGCGCTGCAGAACGAGCTCAAGGAGACCGGCATCACGGTCACCGCGCTGATGCCCGGCCCCACCGACACGGAGTTCTTCGAGCGGGCCGACCTCATGGACACGACGATCGGGCAGGGGCCGAAGGACGACCCGGCGCAGGTGGCCCGGCAGGGCTTCGAGGCGATGATGGCCGGCAAGGACAAGGTCGTCGGGGGCGGGCTGAAGTCCAAGGTGCAGGCGGCGGCCAACGCCGTGCTGCCCGACGCGGTGAAGTCCGCGGCCCACCGGCAGCAGGCCAAGCCCCGCACCGGGGAGTAGGTCCCGGCTCAGGGCTCCTGGCGCCGCTCGCTGTAGCCGGCCGCGCGCTCCTGACCGCTGAGCGCGGCGACGGCGTCCATCACGTCGTCCGTCAGCCGGCGGCGGGCCTGCGCGGTGGGGCGCACATCGGCGTACGACTCCGGCCGGACCGGCTCCCCGAAGCGGATCGTCACCGGCGCGAGCCGGGGCCAGCGGGCCCCGACGGGCTGCACTCGGTCGGTGCCGACCAGCCCGACCGGCACGACGGGCGCCCCGCTCTCCAGCGCGAGCCACCCCACGCCCGGCCGGCCGCGGTAGAGCCGGCCGTCGCGGGACCGGGTGCCCTCGGGGTAGAGGCCGAACGCCCAGCCGCGCCGCAGGACACCGAGCGCGGTCTCGAGCGAGGCCCTCGCCTGGCTGACCTCGTCGCGCTCCACGGGGATGGCCCCCGTCGCGCGGAAGAACAGCCGGCGGGGGGCGCCGAGCAGGCCGCCTCCGGTGAAGTACTCCGCCTTGGCGAGGAACGTGACCCGCAGCGCGGCTGGGGCCGCGAGCGGGATGACGAGGCTGTCGATGAACGCCAGATGGTTGCTCGCCAGGATCACCGGCCCGTGCCGGGGCAGGTTCGCCACCCCCTCGATCCGCGGGCGCCAGACGACCCGCAGGACCAGCCCGAGCAGCGCGTGCGTGACGCGGTACAGCACAGTCGCGGCTCCGGATCGGCGGTCAGCACCGCCGAGGTGGCGGCGCCCAGGATCCTGCCGGACGACGGGACCGGCGGCCACGAGCCACGCTGGCGCCGCGGACGGGACAGGACGGGCGGGCGGGACCCGGCCGGCGGACCGACCGGCACAGCCCGCAGGGAGCCCCGGCTGTCACAGGCCCGGCGGGAAGCCCCCCGTCGCGATCGGCCCCCACCGCTCCGGCGTCACCCGGATCAGCACCTTGCCCTGGCGCTGCATGGCCGCGCGGTACTCGTCCCAGTCGGGGTGCTCACCGCTGATCACGCGGAAGTACTCCACCAGCGGTTCCAGCGCCTCCGGCAGGTCGAGCACCTCGGCCCGCCCGTCGACCTGCACCCACGGCCCGTCGAAGTCCTCCGAGAGCACGCAGAGCGACACCTCCGGCCGCCGCCGCGCGTTGCGCACCTTCGCCCGCTGGGGGTACGTGGACACGAGCACCCGCCCCTCGGCGTCCACCCCGCAGGTCACCGGGGACAGCTGCGGGCGCCCGCCGGACCGGGTGGTCGCGAGCAGCCCGGAGTGGCGTGGGCGGACGAACTCCAGCAGGCCGTTCCGGTCCACGTCGACGGTGGTGGCGATCCGGGGTGACATGGGCAGACCGTACGCGTGCGAGCAGAGATAGAGAGTGCAGGCGAGCTGAGGTTCGACGACGGGCGGCCGGTGCGGGCCGCCTCAGCGGTGGCGCCGCTGGGCGACGGGTGGCTGGTCGCCCAGGACGACGCCACCCACGGGGCCTGGCGCAGGGAGAGGCCGAGGAGCGAGCAGTCGGGCGACGGGACGGCCGCTCGGGTCTCGGTCGTGCCGGCGCGGGTGCTGCCAGCCGTGGACGGGCTCGACGTGTTCAGCGAGGCCGAGGGGACGAAGCACCTCAAGCCCGACTTCGAGGCGGCCTGTGAGGTGTCGGTGGCCGGGGCGCCCGCCGTCCTGCTGCTCGGGTCGGGGTCGACGGAGGCGCGGATGCGGGCCAGCCTCGTGCGGCTCGGCGCCGACGGGCCGGAGTTCGTCGTGGTGGACCTGGCCCCGCTCTACCGCCAGGTGGCCGAGGTGCTCGGCCTGGCCCTCGGCGACCTGAACCTGGAGGGCGCGTGCCGGCTCGGCGACACCCTGCGCTGGTTCAACCGCGGCAACCTCACGGCGGGGGTGCCGTCGGCGAGCGTGGACGTCGACCTGCGCGGGCTCGTCACCGCGGCCACCGAGACCGACCCGGCGGTGCGGGGCGGCGCCGCAGTCGGCGTGCGGGTCGGGAACCCGCTGCGCTACGAGCTCGGGGACGTCGACGGCGTCGGGCTCGCCGTCACCGACGCGGTCGCCCTGCCGGACGGGCGCGTGCTGCTGTCGGCGGCCGCCGAGGACACCCCGAACGCGGTCGACGACGGGCCGGTCGTCGGCGCCGCGCTCGCGCTGGTCTCCGAGGACGACCTCCTCGACGTCACCCCGCTGGCCGCCCCGGACGGGACGGTCCACAAGGTCGAGGGCCTGGGCCTGCGAGGTACGACGGACCGCGGCGTGCGGCTGCTCGCGGTCGTGGACGCGGACGACCCGTTCGTGCCGTCCGCGGAGCTCGACGTCCGCGTGGAGTGGTGAGCGGTGGGACTGTTCGACGTCGACGAGGCCCGCGCCGAGCTGGCCCGGCTGCTGCCCGTCCTCGACGAGATCGTCGCGGTGCGGGCGGACGCGGCGGAGCTCGCGGCGTCCCTGGAGCCCGGCGGCCCCCTGACCGACCTCGGGGGGCTGCCGGAGTGGAAGGCGGCGCAGGCGCGGCTCGACGAGCTGCTCACGCGCGTGCAGGAGACCGGTGCGGAGCTGAAGGGCCTCGCGCCGCTGCTCGTGGACTTCCCGGCCGAGCTCGACGAGGTGCCGGTGCTGCTGTGCTGGCTGGAGGGTGACGCGGAGCTGGCCTGGTACCACCGCACCGACCTCGGGTTCGCGGGGCGGCGCCGGTTGTCCTGACCACGGTCGAACAGGCCCGCGGCCCGGCCGCAGGTCTGCGCTCAGCAGACCGGGCAGTCGTCGCCACGACCGACGTCCGCTCTGCCGCCCGACTCCTGCCGCCGCGCCCGGTTCCGCCGCTCCCCGATCGGACGTTCGTGGTGGGAACGACCGTGGCGGAGCGCGGGGGCACGTCGGGCGTCCGGCGGGGTCAGGCCTCCGGGTCGGTCACGTCCGCGACCTGCGCGTCGAGCGCGCCAGCGCCGCATCGGCGTCGAGGAGCACCGCCGCGTCCCGCTCCCCCGCACCCAGGCTGACCTGAGCGCCCGCGCAGGCGCTCGTCCGCGGCGACCGGCCGGGCGGTCGTCGCGCCGAACGGGGTGATCGTCCCGCGCTCGTAGCCGGTGGCCGCCCTGGCCGCCGCCGCATCCGGCAGCGACAGCCGGTTACGCCGAGCAGCGCCCGCAGCTTCGGCCACGACAGGCTCCGGTCGCCCGGCACGAGCACGAGCACGTGGTCGCCCTCCCTTCGCCGTACGACGAGCGTCTTGACCACGTCCGCGGGCTCCATCCCGCGGACGGCTGCCGCCTCCGCCAGGCTCGAGACCGGCGCGTGGCGGACGAGGCGGTGGGCGGACGCCGAGCGCCTCGAGGGGTCGCGACCGCCGGGGTGCTCACGCACGCAGTCTGCCCGTCACCGACCTGCCCCCAGGACCAGCCAGGCCTGACCGCGGACGCGCAGCACCCCGCCGCCGGCTCACGTGACCACCAGCCGCCCCGGAGCACGCCGCCACCGGCCGATGGGCCACCAGCCGCGGGGTCACCTCCCGGGTTGGTCGCCGGTCGCACGGGGAGGACCGCCGCCGGCGTCCGCCTCACCTGACCGGGAGGAACACGTATGACTGAGCAGAACCCCGCGCCCGCGGCGGCCCCCCTCGCGGGCCGCGTCGCCCTGGTCACGGG
>JALYNB010000378.1 GCA_030773395.1 Actinomycetota bacterium | reverse complement strand
GTCATCGACCCGCACGAGACCGGCCGTGCTGAGGCGACGGTGCGCGCGCACGTCGACCACGACCGGATCGTGCGACTGGTGTTCGCGCTCGACGACAGGGGCGGCGCGACGCCCGAGCGGCTGTCGGCGTGGGAGCAGGCGGCCGACGTCGTGGCCGCGCAGCTCAACGACTACGGCGGCACGGTGGCGTTCGCGACCATCGGCGACCCGAACGTCTACAGCACCTTCACCTACCTCGCCGACGCGGTGTGCGAGCGGGTGCACGAGGCCGAGATCGAGACGGTGCCCGGCATCACCGCGATGCAGGACCTGGCGGCGCGGTCCGAGACCGTGCTGTGCGAGGGCACCGAGTCGCTCGCGCTGCTGCCGCTCACCGCGGGCGTCGAGGCGTTCGAGCGGGCGCTCGAGCACTTCGACACCGTCGTCGCCTACAAGGGCGGGCGGCACATGCCGGCGGTGCTCGACGTGCTGCGCCGCCAGGACCGCCTCGACGACGCGGTCTACGGCGCCGCACTCGGACTGCCCGACCAGTCGATCGGCCCGGCGAGCGACGTGAGCGGCGAGATGCCGTACCTGTCGACGGTCATCGTCCCGGCGCGGCGCACCAGTCGTGGGGGCAAGCTGTGACCGGTCGCCCTCGAGGACCCGGCCGGGTTGCGTTCGTCGGTGCCGGCCCTGGCGCTGCCGACCTGCTCACCCTGCGCGGCGCGCAGCGCATCGCGGACGCCGACATCGTCATCTGGGCGGCGAGCCTCGTGTCCGCCGACGTGCTGCAGCACGCGCGCGCCGACGCCGAGATCATGAACTCCGCGGAGCACTCCGTCGAGGGGATCACCCCCCTGTACGAGCGGGCGGCGTGCGAGGGGCTGCGCGTCGCCCGGGTGCACTCCGGTGACCCGGCGCTCTGGGGTGCGGTGGCCGAGCAGCTGGAGGTCTGCCGCGCGCTGGGCCTGGAGACCGAGGTCGTGCCCGGGGTCTCGAGCTTCACCGCGGTGGCCGCCCTGGTGCAGCGGGAGCTCACTGTGCCGGAGGTCGCGCAGTCCGTCGTCCTCACGCGGCTCGAGGGCGGGAAGACGCCGATGCCCGCGGGCGAGACCGTGCGCGGCTTCGCCGCCCACGGCACGACGATGGCGGTGTTCCTCTCCGCGGCGCGGGCGAAGACGTTGCAGTCGGAGCTGCTGGCCGGCGGCGCGTACGACGAGTCGACACCCTGCGTGGTCGCGTACGCCGCCACGTGGCCGGACGAGCTCGTCGTGCGGTGCCGGCTCGGCGACCTCGCCGCAACGGTGCGGGAGCACAAGCTCTACAAGCACACGCTGGTGCTGGTGGGGAACGCGGTCGGCGAGCCGGGCGGGACGCGGTCGCACCTCTACCACCCGGGGCACTTCCACGAGCACCGGAAGGTGGAGTCGGCGGAGGCGCGGGCCGCTCTGCGTGCTGACCGGAGCGCGCGGCGGGCCGCCGGGTGACCGACCCGCCCGAGCTCCGGGAGCCCGACCTCCCGCGCACGGCGAAGGTCCGCGACCGGGCCCTGCGGACGGGCTGGACGACCGGGACGTGCAGCGCGGCGGCGGCGAAAGCGGCCGTCACGGCGCTGGTGGCGCAGTCCCCGGCGCGGTCGGCCGAGGTCGGCCTGCCCGAGGGGAGGCGGGTGGCCTTCGACGTCGAGTCGTGCGAGGTGGGGCCCGAGCGGGCCGTCGCGGTCGTCGTCAAGGACGCCGGGGACGACCCGGACGTCACGCACGGCGCCCACCTCACCGCGACCGTCACCTGGCGGGCCGACCCCGGGCTCCTGCTGGAGGGCGGCGTGGGCGTCGGCGTCGTCACCAAGCCCGGGCTGGGGCTGGACGTCGGCGGGCCGGCGATCAACCCGGTGCCGCGCCGGATGATCCGCGACGCGGTCGGGGAGGTCGTCGACCTGGCGGCGCGGGGGGTCCGTGTCGTGATCAGCGTTCCCGAGGGCGAGCGGATGGCGCGGAAGACCACCAACGCGCGGCTGGGGATCCTCGGCGGGATCTCGATCCTCGGCACGACGGGGATCGTCCGGCCGTTCTCGACGGCCTCGTGGCGCGCGAGCGTCGTGCAGGCCGTGGCGGTGATGGCCGCGCAGGGGGAGCGGACGGTCGTGCTCGCCACGGGCGGCCGGACGGAGGGCGCGGCGCGGGCGCTGCGTCCCGACCTGCCCGAGGTCTGCTTCGTCGAGGTCGGGGACTTCACCGGGGCCGCCCTGCGGGAGGCCGGAGAGCGCGGGCTCACGGACGTGCTGTTCGTCGGGATGGCCGGGAAGCTCACGAAGCTCGCCGCTGGCATCCTCATGACGCACTACACGCGGTCGAAGGTCGACCCGGGGCTGCTGGCGGACCTCACGACCGCGGCCGGGGGCGACCCCGAGGTGGTCGAGGCGGTGCGCGGGGCCAACACGGCCCGGCACGCCTACGAGCTGTGGGAGGGCGCGGGGCTGCTGCGGCCGGCGGGCGACATGCTGTGCGCGCGGGTGGCCGAGGTCCTGGAGCGGTTCACCGACGGGCGGCTACGCGCGCGGGCGGTGATGGTCGACTTCGCGGGGCGGCAGGTCGTGGCGGCGAGCGAGCCCGGCCTGCTGTCGCCGGGCTGACGCCTGCAGTCCCGGACGCGTGCAGTCCCGGACCGGCCGCCGAGTGGCAGGTCCCGCGCACGACACGCCCGACGTGCGCGGCGGAACCCACCACTCGGCGCGGCCGGCCGGCGGCGGACCCTGCTCAGTTCAGCGGACGGGTGCCCTCCGGCAGCGTGCCGCCGGCCACGAGCTCGGCGGCGGCGTCCTGCAGCGCGGTGAGCGCGACCCGCTGGGTGAACGGACCCGTCGACACGCGCGCCACCCCGAGCTCCTGCAGCTCGCGGACCGGCAACGACGCCCCGGGCACGCTGATCACCGTGAGCTTCTGCGGGCCGAACGCCTCGGCCACGGTGCGGATCTCCTCGCGGTCGACCAGCCCGGGCACGAACACCACCGGGGCGCCCGCGTCCAGAAATGCCCGGCCGCGCCGGACGATCTCATCGATGACCTGCGACCGCGGCGCGTCGCCGGCGCGCAGGGCCGCGTCGGTCCGGGCGTTGAGCACGAAGTCGATCCCGGCGTCGCGACCGGCGGCGAGGACGCCCTCGACGGCGGCCACTGCCTCGTCGAGCGGCCTCATCTGGTCCTCGAGGTTGCCGCCGACGACGCCGACCTCGATGGCGCGTCGGGCGGTGGCGCCCGGGTCGCCGTACCCGGCTTCGAGGTCCATCGTCACCGGCACGTCCACGGCGGCCACGATCCGCCGGACCATGTCGAGGTGGAGGTCGAGCGGGATGTTCTCGCCGTCCTCGTAGCCGAACGTCGAGGCGATCGAGTGGCTCGCGGTGGCCAGCGCCTTGACGCCGGGGGTCGAGGCCACCACCTGAGCGGAGACGACGTCCCAGACGTTGGCCAGGATGAGGATCTCCGGGGCGGCGTGCAGGTCGAGGAGGGTGCGCGCGCGGGCGCTGATGTCGGTCACGTCGAGCCGCAACCAAGGTTGCCCTTCCCTCGTTCCCCGCGTGACAGCGGTCACCCGAACGGGGCAGCGGCCCGGGGTGCGCGGGGCGGTGGTCGCCTCGTCTCGGTCGGCAGCGGGGTGGGCAGCGGGGCATCGGGGCGGCTCCCGACGCCGCCGCGGGGCCAGGGCGGCGGCCCGGGGCTAGTCTCTCCGCACGCGACGTCAGGGCAGGAACCCGGTGGGAGCCCGGGGCGGTCCCGCCACTGTGAGCGCCGCCCGCCGGGCGGTCGCGAGCCAGACACTCCCTGTCGCCGTCAGCCCCGGCCCGGAGCGCGGACTCCGAGAGAGGACCCGCGATGCCGCCTGCCCGGACGTCCGCCCCCGTGGGGCCGGTCCCGCGCGCTTCCTCGCCCGTCGCCCCGCTCACCGTCGTCGGGTACGACGGCGGCCGACTGCCGGGAGAGGCCGTCGCCGCGCTCGCCGCCGCGTCCCTGGTGATCGGTGGCGAGCGCCATCTCGCGGCCGTCGACGTCCCGACCGGCGCCCGGCGGGTCGTGCTGGGCGACCTCTCCGCGGGGCTGGACGCCCTCGCCGGGCACGACGGCTCGGCGGTCGTCGTGGCCTCCGGCGACCCCGGGTTCTTCGGCGTCGTCCGCGCCCTGCGCGCCCGCGGGCTGGTCCCGGCCGTGGTGCCCGCCCGGTCGTCCGTCGCCGTCGCCTTCGCCCGGCTCGGACTGCCCTGGGACGACGCGGTCGTCGTGACCGCCCACGGTCGGGACCCGCGCCCTGCCGTGAACGCCGCCCTCGCCGCGCCGAAGGCCGCCGTGCTCACCGCGCCCGGCGCCACCGGGGCCGTCGTGGCTCCCCTGCTCGAGGCCGGCCGTGACGTGCACGTCGCGGAACGCCTCGGCGAGGCCCGCGAGCGGGTGGTGCGCGTGACCGAGCCGGGCCTGGAGCACGCCGACCCGAACGTCGTCGTCGCCGTCGACCCGGCGCGCGACCGGGGTGCCGGTGCGGGGGCGCCGGGCCCCGGCTGGCTCGCCGGGCACCCGGGGGCGCCAGCGGGCTGGGCCCTGCCGGAGGACGCCTTCATCCATCGCGACTCCATGGTGACGAAGGCGGAGGTCCGGGCGCTGGCGCTCGCCCGGCTCGGGCCGCGGCTCGGCGCCTGCGTCTGGGACGTCGGCGCGGGCAGCGGCTCGGTCGCGGTGGAGTGCGCGCGCTTCGGGGCGTACGCCGTCGCGCTGGAGCGCGACGCCGCGTCGTGCGGGCGGATCCGCTCGAACGCCGCGAGCCACGGCGTCC
>JALYNB010000377.1 GCA_030773395.1 Actinomycetota bacterium | reverse complement strand
CCCGGGTCGCGGGCGACCTGCTGTCAGGGCCGGCCGAGGGCGCGGTAGGTCCACCCCGCCGCGCGCCAGGCCGCGGGGTCGAGGGCGTTGCGACCGTCGACGATCAGCCGCTCGGCCACGACCTTGCCGAGGGTCGCGGGGTCCATGGCCCGGAACTCGGCCCACTCGGTGAGGTGGAGCACGAGGTCCGCGCCCTTCGCGGCCTCCATCGCGGAATCGCGGTAGCCCAGCGTCGGGTAGTCGCGGCGGGCGTTGTCCATCGCGGCGGGGTCGTACACGGCCACCGCACCCCCGCGACGCTGGATCGACGCCGCCACGTCCAGCGCGGGGCTGTCGCGGATGTCGTCGCTGTTCGGCTTGAACGCCGCGCCCAGGACCGCCACCTTCATCCCGCCGAACGACCCGCCGACCAGCTCGGCAGCGAGGTCCACCATGCGCGCCCGGCGCCGGAGGTTGATGGCGTCGACCTCGCGCAGGAACGACAGCGCCTGGTCGACGCCCAGCTCGCCGGCCCGGGCCATGAACGCCCGGATGTCCTTCGGCAGGCACCCGCCGCCGAACCCGAGGCCGGCGTGCAGGAACCGCCCCCCGATGCGCTCGTCGTACGACAGCGCCTTGGACAGCTGCGAGACGTCGGCCCCCGTCGCCTCGCACACCTCGGCCATGGCATTGATAAAGCTGATCTTCGTGGCGAGGAACGCGTTCGCGGCGACCTTCACGAGCTCCGCCGTGGCGAAATCGGTCACCACCATCGGGGTGCCGGCGTCGAGCAGGGCAGCGTACACCTCCCGCATCGCCTGCTCGCCTCGCTTGGAGGCGACGCCGACGACGAGCCGGTCGGGGTGCAGCGTGTCCTCGACGGCGAAGCCCTCCCGGAGGAACTCCGGGTTCCACACGAGCTCCACGCCCGGCGCCTCGGCCGCGATCCGGGCCGCGATCCGCGCCGCCGTGCCCGCCGGGACCGTCGACTTGCCGGCCAGCACCGCGGGCCGGCCGCGCTCCGCGAGCCGCGGCAGCAGCGCGCTCACGGCCGAGTCGACGTACGTCATGTCCGCCGCCATCTCGCCCTTGCGCTGGGGCGTGCCGACGCAGAGGAAGTGCACGTCGCCGAAGTCGGCCACCTCGTCATACGACGACGTGAACCGCAGCCGCCCCGAGTCGAGGTTCTTGCGGAGCAGCTCCGGCAGCCCGGGCTCGAAGAACGGGACCTGGCCGGAGGCGAGCCGCGCCACCTTCGACTCGTCGACGTCGAGGCCCAACACCTCGAAGCCCAGCTCGGCCATGCACACGGCGTGGGTGGCGCCCAGGTAGCCGGTGCCCAGGACTGTGATACGGGGTCGCTGCTGCATCAAGGAAGCGTAAGACCGCGCGCGCGGGCCCGTCGCTCGCCGGAGGGGGTGTGGGAGGAGGGTCACCCGCTCGGAGGTACGCAGCCGGGCGCGCCTCAGTCGCCGAGCCGCCGCAGGGGCAGCGTCGGCAGCAGCCCCGCGATGACCGCGGCGCTGCGGCCGCGGGTGCTCGGCTCCAGGATGGCGGCCATGAACTCGGCGACGTCGCGTCCCGGCGGCTCGTTCGCCCGCACCATCTCCACGAGCTCGTTGATGGAGGAGGCGTGGCTGCCGATGCGCCGCCGGTAGATGTGGCCCTCGGCGTTGCGCTTGAACTTCGGGTCCTGCGTCATCCTCTCGGGCATGAGCCACGTCGGCATGACGACGCACTTCCCGAGGGCCCAGGCCTCGTAGAGCATCGTCCCGTGGTCCGAGATCACCACATCCGCCCAGGTGAGGGCGCCGGTCGTCGGTGACTTGTCGGTGCGGTTCGACGGGTGCAGCGAGACGCGGACGTCGAACTCCGCCTGCAGCCTCGGCAGGTGCTCCTCGAAAGCCGGGTACGACGAGAAGGGGCGCTTGTCCGCCCCCGGACGCGACAGGTCGTGGGACGGGGCCCAGAGCACGCGCAGGGGCCGGTCGGTGACCGGCCGCTCTGGCCGCGGCTCGGCGTACAGCGGGTCGAGGCGAGGCCAGCCGACGACGTGGATGCGGTCCGCCGGCACGGTGACCCGTTTGCGCGGGTCGGGGTGGAACCGGCGGCGCAGCAGCCGGTCGGCGAACCACTGCCCGGGCACGAGTACGTGCTCGTAGGAGTTGACGAGCCGGTGCCCCGTGCGCACGTCCTGCGCGAGCAGGTACGACTTGTCGGCGAGCCCGTGCGACATGATCACGTCGAGCGGCAGCGGCCAGGAGTTCTTGCCGCGGCCCCAGCGGATGTGGAACCCGAGGTTGACCGCCTCGTCGTCCCGCACGTCGGTGGTGTCGCGCGCCGCCCCCGCCGGGAGCTGCGCCCGCACCAGGTCGAACAGCTGGTTCTGGACCTGGTCGTAGTTGGGCGAGCTCTTGTGGAGGAAATTGACCGGACGGACCGCGGGCGGGCGTCGGCGGATGGACGGTGTCGACATGCTGTGCCTCTCGACGGGCGGGCTCCTGGCCCCTCGGGGCGGCCCCGGGCAGGTCGCTCCGGGCCGGAGCGATCGACGCTACCTGCCGGAGGCGCCGCCCGACCGCACGGGCGGAGGGTCCACGCGCGCGGCCGAGCGGCTGAGGTCAGCGGCAGGCGTCCGACCCGGAGTCACGCACCGCCTTCGTGCCGGCCTCGACGAACCGCCAGTCGTAGCCGTCGGGGCGGAGCGTGAGCTTGAGCACGCCGTGCGAGTCGCCGTCTCGCACCTCGCTGTTGACCTTCGGTGTCTCGATCGCGTAGTGGTTCTTGCCGCCTGTGCCGACGACGAACGACCGCAGGCCGCGCGCGTCCGCCACGCCCGACGCGTCCTGTCGGGCGAACCGCTCGTACGAGTGGTCGTGGCCGGCGAGCACGACCTCGGCCCGGGCGTCGTACAGCGCCTGGTAGAGCGGCGTGACCGCGCTCGTGTTGCCGTGCTTGCCCGAGCTGTAGCGCGGGTGGTGCCAGTAGGCCAGCGTGCACGCCGCCGGGTGCGCCGCGAGGTCCGCGCGGAGCCACTTCTCCTGCGCCGAGTCGGCCGCGCAGGAGACGACCGTGCAGTTGGAGTTCAGCGCGACCAGGTGCCAGCCGGCGACGTCGTAGCTGTAGTAGCCCTTCGCCGGGTCACCCGCGGCCGACCCGAAGTAGGCGAAGTAGTCCCTCGCGCCGGGCTGGCGGTACTCGTGGTTGCCCACCGCCGGTCGGGTCTTCGCCTTCACCCGGCCCCAGCTCGGGTCGTAGGAGGCGCGGAAGGCCGACAGCGTCGCGTCCTCGTACTGGGCGTCGCCGAGGACGAGCACGTCGGTGACCTCGGGGTCGAGCAGGAGGTCGGACGTCGCAACCTGCTGGCACAGACCGTCCTTGCCGGCGCCGCCGTTGAAGTAGGCGCTGGCCGGGTCGCAGGCGATGTCACCCGCGGCGGCCACGACCGGGTACGTGGGCTGCGGGGCCGCGGTCCCGCTGGTCTCGACGACGAGGACCGGCGCGGTCGCCCCGGCCTCGCGCGAACGGAACGTGCGGGCACTCGAGGACCCGGTCGTGAGGGCGACGTCGAGCGCCTGCCCGGAGCGGACGAGAGAGGTGACGTCCACGGACGCCCACTGCTTCTCCCAGGTGGCGCCGGTGCGCGCGACGATGGCGCCGGGCGACGGCTTGGTCGACCAGGTGGTCGACTCCGACCAGTCCCCCGTCACGGGGCGCACGGCGACGCCGGTGTCGGAGATGCTCAGGCTGTAGAGCCGCAGCTCGGCGCGGGAGACGGCGCCGCTGAGGGCGGGCACGGCGAACCGCAGGTAGGACTCCGTCTTCGGGGAGCCGTCGACCCGGAGGGCGGTGGTCCCGTACGCCGTCCCGGGCTGGTCCGCGCGCACGCTCGTGTCCGCGACGGCGGACAGCGTCACCGTAGCGGCAGGCGCCGGTGGGGGACTGGGGGTCGTCGGGGCCGTCGGGGCCGTCGCCGACGTCTCGACGACGAGGCGCGGGGCGGAGCCGGTCTCCCGGGAGCGCAGGCTGCGGGAGCTCGACGCCGTGCTGGTCACGGCGATGTCGACCACGCCGTCGCCCTGCACCAGGGAGGTCACGTCGATCGACGCCCAGGTCCCCTCCTTCGTCGCACCGGACCTGTTGACGATCGCGCCGACGGCGGGCCGGGTGCGCCAGGTGACCGCGGACTCCGACCACTCGCCGGTCGCGGACCGTGCCGCCACCCCGGTGTCGGAGGTGCTCTTGCTGTAGACCTGCAGGACAGCCCGCGTCACCGGCGCGGCCAGGCCGCCGACTTGGAAGCGCACGTACGCCTCGGCGCGTGGGGAGCCGTCCGCGCGCAACGTCGTCGCTGTCCCGAACGTGGTGTCGGGCATGTCCTCCCGTACTGAGGCGTCGGCGACCGCGGCAAAGGTCGTCGTGGTCGAGGCCGAGGCGGTCGGCGGCGCGAGCACCGCACCGGCGGCGCCGAGCGCCAGGCCGGTCGTGACGACGGCCACCGGGACACGAGGCAGTCGGGCACTTCGCACCATCAGCAGTCCTCCAGGACGCGGGGAGCTGCGGCCGCCTCGCGGCGCCGCACCGGACCCGGGCGGGCTCCGGCAGACGTCCTGTCGACCGTCCTGGCGGCACCTTGAGGAATCACCCGAACGGGGCATCCGCCGGCGCGGCGGGGCGCCGATGGTGACCGGGACGACGTCCCCGCACCGGGGCGCCGCCCGCCCCGAGTTCACCTGCTGGCCCTTGACCCGCAACCAGCGGACGGAGTCCGCGCCACCTGTCGTGGCCAACCTCTCCGTGCAGCACGAGTCGTCGATCACGAGAGGACCACGATGACCCCGCTCCCGACCGCCTTCTGTCTCGCCGGCACCGCGCTGGTGACGCTGGGCTACACCGTCCGGGTCGCGTTCGAGCACGACCGCCTCGTGGCCGAAGAGCCCTACGGGGTGACCGTTCCCCGTCCGGGACCGGCGATCGCCGTCACAGCCGCACCTGCCGCCGTCCCGGCGCAGCTGCACGACCTGCTGCCGCGCGTCCGTCAGCGCCCGCGCGAGGCAGCTCTGGTGTGAGCGAGGCGATCGGGTGACCGCGTGGACATGGCCCGACCGGCGTGCTGCACTCAGCTGTCCCTCCCGCGCGGGTGGGAGGAGGAGGAGCACAGGTGCCACGGCAGGCCCAGGTCACCCCGACGCACGGAAAGGACGTCACCACGGGCACCGTCATCTGGACAGTGTCCGCCGCGGCGCCGCGCACGCTCGGGCGAGGCCTGGCGGTGCTCCTCGTCCTGCTGACGCTCGGTCATGCGACCGCCCTGTTCCTGCGCCACGGCCTGGGAATGACCTACGCCTTCGGTCTGGTGGAGTTCCTCGACCTGGACTTCGAGGAGGGCTTCGGCACGTGGGCGAACACCTCGCTGCACCTGCTCTGCGCCCTGCTGTCCGCCCTGGCGGCCCTGGTCGCGGGGGCGCAAGGCGACAGTTGGTCACGCAACTGGTGGACCATAGCCGCGGTTTTCGTCTTCCTGTCCCTGGACGAGGTCGGGACGCTCCATGAGGACCTCATCACTCCCATACGCGATGCCTTCGATCTTGGTGGCGTCCTGTACCTGTCCTGGATCGTCCCGGCCGTCGGTCTCGGACTCCTGTTCCTGGTCAGTCAGGTCCGCTTCCTCCGCCATCACTGGCACACGATCGGCCGCGACCTCGTGGTCGCGGGCGTGCTCTTCGTCGCCGGGGCGGTGGGCGTGGAGATGGCCGAGGCCGTGGTCGCCGAGCGTGGTCTCAAGACCACGCTGGCGAACGACCTGCTCACCGGACTCCAGGAGTTCGTCGAGATCGGCGCCGTGATGATGGCAGCCGTCGCGCTGCTCCGGCACCTCGTGACCACGCTGGGCATGCCCACCATCCGCGCGGTGCCACAGAGCTCGTCCGGATCGTCCTGACAGCCGTGGATGCTCCTATGGTCCGTCAAGCGGCCGTAGCCAGATCTTAGGCGCCAGTGCTGGGTGGCGCGAGCAGCGCGAAGACCTCCCGGGCGATGTAGCGCTTCAGGCAGCGGATGATCTCGGACGTGGATAGTCGTCGGCGGTGCGACGGGCGGCGTAGGCGCGGGTGCGCTCGTCCCAGCGCAGCCGGCAGAGCACGACGCGGTAGAGGGCAGCGTTGGCTTGCCGGTCACCGCCCCGGTTGAGTCGGTGCCGGTGAGTGCGGCCGCTGGAGGCGGGCAGCGGCGCGGCGCCGCAGAGCCCTGACAGAACGCGGCCTCCGATCGAAGGGGGTCGCTGTTCTCGCCGGCGGTGACGAGGAGCTGGCCGCGACGTCGTGCCCGACGCCGTTGAGCTGGAGCAGCCGCGAGGTTGATCCTCTCCACCAGGGGGCCGATCAACGCGTCGAGGTCCTTGATCTCCGCGGTCAGCTGCTGATGCCGGCGTGCCAGCGACCGCAGCGCCACCTGCGCGGCGAGCGCCGGTCATCGACCCCCTTCCGGTCCGGCCGCGCCGCGGCGCAGACATCGATGAGCTGGCCGGCGGCAGGCCGCGCAGCGCTTGGCGCAGGTCCTCGGGCGGTGACGACCAGCGCTTTGAGCTGCCGCTGCAGGTCAGCGCGGTGCGCGACCGCGCTGCGTCGGGCCACCCGCAGCGCCCGCAACGCTTCCACCCGTCCCTGGCGCTGCTTCGGGGTGCCGGTGCGGACCTAAGCGAGCGCGGCCCGGGCGGCGGGTTCGGCGTCGACTGGGTCGGACTTGCCCTGCCAGCGGCGCCTTGCGGTCGGGCCGATCGACTTCGACCAGCGGCACGCCCTCGGCCTGCAGATACCGGGCCAGGCCGGAGCCGTACACCCCGGTGCCCTCGATCCCGACCAGCACCAGCGCGCCGAGCGCGCGCAGCCACGCCAGCAGCGCCACGTAGCCCAGCGCTGTCCGCCGCGGCCGCCGTATGGGTGTCCTTGTGCGTGTCGACGCCGCCGGTGACCTCGACCTGTGCTCCAGCCTGTGCCATCGTTGACGACAGGGCGGCACGCGCCGTCGGGTGAGCGGACAAGACAGTGACGGTGCCTCTGGCCAGGCTCCTACGAGGCCACGACGCCGTCCGGCGAGTGCACATGAGCCCCGCACCGAACCGGCCGGCAGATCCAGTTCAGGACCCGCAGTCAGTCGGGCGCAGGGTCAGACCGTCCGGTGCGGGGCTCGTGCACATCCTCACTGTCAGGCACGGTCGGCGACCGGGACCGGTGCGCTGCTGCCCGGGACCGCGGCCAGCGCGTCCACGGCCTGCGCGAACGTCTCCACCGGGTCGTCCGTGGGCGGGCCGAGCAGGTGCACCCGCGTCGCCTCGCGCTGCTCGCGCATGCTGTCGACGCTCCGCGCGTCGGCGAGGGCCTCGGCCAGCCCTGCCCCGCCCGGCCCGACCAGGTAGGCGCCGCGCGCGGCGGACACCCTCGCACGGAACTCCTCGTCCGGCACCCCCCTGCCGTTGACGACGAAGTACGGCTTGCCGGACGCGATGAAGTCCGACACGACGCCGGAGACGTCGGCGACGAGCGCGTCCGCCTCATTGAACAGCGCGGCCAGGTCGACGCCCGTTCCGACGAGCACGCGGTGCTCCGGCCCCGCGTCCCGCACCGTCCGGGCCAGCTCCTCGCTCAGCCGGGCCACGCCGGGATCGTTGCGTCCCGTGCCGGGGTGGGGCCGGTAGACCAGGCGCACGCCGTCCATCGCGAGGAGCGTGCGGACGATCTCGCGCCCGCTGTGGGCCAGTGACGACTCGTACGGGTCGCCGTACAGGCCCTCCCAGGTCGGCGCGTAGACCACCGTCCAGGGCTCGCCTGGTGGCCGGGGGGCCGCCCGCCGGATCCGGCTCGTCTGCGGCCGTCCCACGATCCGGATCGCCTCAGGGCGCACCCCCACGTCGGCGTCCAGGTAGCGCTGCCGCCCGGCCTCGCCGGCGACCCAGACCTCGTCGTGCACCCGGGTGAACGGGTTCGCGCTGGAGGCCTTGTCGCTGTCGCCGTGGCCGATGAACGCGCTCCGCAGAGCCGTGTTGCGCAGCAGCCGGAGGTTCTCGGCACCGTTGGCGACGTAGAGCGCGACGCGGGCGCTGGGCATCTCGAACGCCGTGACCTGGTGGGGATGCGGCAGCAGGACCACGGGCGTGGTGGTCGGCCGCATACCCGCGAAGACGTCGGGGTCGCGGAGCATGACCAGGCCGGGCCGCCGCATCTCGTCGAGCGTGTCCAGCCACATGACGATCTGATGGACGGAGTTCACGCCGCCCGAGGAGTAGAGCACCACTAGCGGGGCGTGCCGCTGGACCGCCGCGTTCACCAGGCGCCAACGCCGCGTACCCCGCGGGAGCCGCGCGACGGCGACGAGGTGGGGGGTGACCGCGAGCAGGACCCCCAGCGCGACGGCGACCATGAGGACGGCCGCGGGCGCGACGAGCGCGTGGGAGCCGGTCACGAGGGCCCAGAGCAGGGCCAGCGCCGGCAGCGCCGCGGCGTGCACGACGAGGTCGTGCCCCGCCTCCCGGAGCAGAGCCGGCCGGGGTGGCACCGGCCCGCCCTCGACGTCGAGGCCGCGGACCTGGGCGTTGCCCCGGCGTGTCTCGTCGTCCAGGACCTGTCCGGCCGCGAAGACCGCGCGCAGCCCCGTGTGGAGCACGACCGCGACGACGACGGTGACCTCGGCCGCGCCGGTGAGGTCGCCGGAGCGGAGCAGGTAGACGAGCACCAGCGCCTGCTGGAGCAGCAGGCGACTGTGGACCTCGGCGGGGACGACGCCGAGCCGCCTGGGGACCACCTGGAGGAGGGAGCGCCGCAGGGCGCGCTCCGCTCCGTGCAGGGCGAGGCTCGCGACGGCGACGAGCGCGAGGGCGTCCGCGAGCGCCCCAGCCGTCAGCAGCAGGTAGAGGCCGCCGACCAGGCCGGCCAGCCCGGCGAGCCGGCCGGCGCGACTTCCGCCGCTCACGGGACGAGGGTCTCGTCGCGCGCCTGCCGCTCGGCCTCGTCCTCGATCCGGTCGACCTGCTCCGTCACGAGGTCCGCGGGAGCGGGGTCGACGCTGGGTGCGGTGTTCACGAGGCGCACGTCGACGACGTGCCCGGTCAGATCGGCGGCGAGCACCGCGAGCACGCTCTCGGCCACGGTGTCGCTGTCGAGCAGGCTCTCGGGCGACTCCTCGCCAAAAGCCTGGGTGCGCATCGGGGTCCTAGTGCGCTCCGGGTTGATGACGTTCACCTTCACGCCCGCCGCCGACCACTCGTCGGCCAGCGCCTGCGTCAGGTTCACCACCGCGGCCTTCGTCGAGGAGTAGAGCGCGTACCCGCCGCGCCCCCGCGTGTACGAGCTCGACGTGAACAGCAGCAGGTGACCCCGGCTGGCCCGCAGGTAGGGCTCCGCGGCCCGGGCCGCGTGCACGGGCCCCAGGTAGTTGACGGCCACGGACCGCATCACCGTCTCGGCGTCCATCTCGACCAGCGGGCCGCGCTCGAGGACGCCGGCCGTGACGACGACGGCGTCGATCCGGCCCGTCTGCTCGTGCACCTCGCGCAGTGCGGCCGCCACCGACTCCGGGTCCTCCACATGGGTGCCCGTCGTCGACCGGCTGAAGGGAAAGACCCGGCAGCCGGCCTCCTCGGCCTGCCGCGCCACGCTCGCGCCGATCCCGTAGCTGCCGCCGAGGAGCACGACGACCTTGCCATCGAGCCGGGCGTCGCGGGGACCGCGCGCCGGCGGCTGCGAGCTGCTCAGCTGGAACAGACGGTCCACCAGGAAGAGGTCGACCGGGTAGGTGACCTTGAGGTTCTGCTCCTCGCCCCGGACGACCGCGATCGGGACGTCTGGCAGGCAGTGCAGCAGCACCCCGCAGTCGTCCGTCGCGCGCACGGTCGGGTCGGTCGCCGCGATCTCGTAGGCGCGGCGGATGACCGAGAGCCGGAACCCCTGCGGGGTCTGGCCGCGGCGGAGCCGGCTGCGGTCGGGGATCTCGACCACGTGCTCGGCCTCGTCGACCCGCACGATCGTGTCCGCCGAAGGGATCGCGGTGTCGACGGCCTCGTACGTGCGCAGCGACTCGACGCAGTCCGCGACCACCCGGCGCGACAGCAGCGGGCGCACGGCGTCGTGGAACAGCACGTTGCACTCGTCGTCGCCCAGGGCGTCGAGCGCGCGCCGGGTCGACTCGTTGCGGTCGCGCCCGCCCGCCACGATGCGGGTGAGCTTGGGCCACGAGTCGCGCAGGAGCAGCTCCTCGGCCTCGGGCACGAAGTCGGGCGCCATGACGATGACGATCTCGTCGACCTCGTCGCACACGTGCAGCGCCTCGACCGTGTGCTCGATGATCGTGCGCCCCGCCACCTTGAGCAGCTGCTTCGGGACGTCGAGGCCGACGCGCGTGCCGCTGCCTCCGGCCAGCACCACGGCGACGGTGCGCAGTCGGTTGAGGGGAGCGGTCATGCGTCCAGGTCCTTCTCTCGTGAGGGGTCGCGGGGGCAGGCCCTCTGCGGAGCCCGAGTGCGGGCGACGGGGTCGCCTCCGCGGCACGTGGCGTGCGGTGCTCGTCAGCCGACGGTACCTGCGGTCGGGGCGTCCTGCCGCGCGGCATCGGGCATCTCCTCCCGGGTTCCCGACGACCCGGACGAGCGCCCCAGGATGCCCCACGCCTGGGCCAGCGGGCGCCGGTCGAGCAGGGCCAGCACAGCCAGGTACGTGGCGCCGCAGGCCGCCATCTGGGCCAGGAGCACCTGCCAGGCCGCGGCCTCCAGGTTGAGCCGGACCAGCACCCCCACCCCCGCGAGGGCCAGGCAGGCGACGGCGACCCCCCAGAGGGCGCCGAGGATGTCACGGGCCCGCAGCCCGGTCTGGCGCAGCGCGAACCGGAACGTGACGAGGACCTCGAGGTAGAACTTCACGAGCAGGGCGGTCGCGACGCCCACGGTGCCCCAAGGGAGACCGATGCAGATGGCGACCAGCGACATCGACGCGGTGGCCACCCCGACCCGGAACAGCAGCCCGGTTGCGCCGGTCGCCCGGAGCAGGCTCGCCACGGTTGTCGTGAGGATCTGGGGCAGTGCCGACACGGCCAGGATCTGCAGCACGGGGACCATGCCGAGCCACCGCGTGCCGTAGAGCACCTCCACCATCGCCGGCGCGGCCACGGCCATCCCCAGCGTCACCGGCGCCGTGAGCGTCGCGGCGGTGGACAGCGCGGTCAACCAGGCCCGGCCGAGGCGCTTGCGGTCGTCCCGCAGGCGGGTCATGGCCGGGAAGAGGACCCGCCCCATCATCGTGTTCATCTGCGTCACGGGCAGCCGCATGACGTTGTACGACCGGCTGTAGAGACCCAGCTCGGTCTGGCTCACGAACCGGGCGAGCAGCAGGTTGTCCGCGTTGCGCGACCAGAAGTTCAGCATGCTGAAGCCGGTGACCCCGCGGGTGTAGCGGAACAGCTCCCGCAGGCTGGCCAGGTCGGGCCGGCGGCGCGGCAGCCAGCGCACCGCTACCCACATGAACAGCGTGGTGCTGACGGCGGAGACGATCGGGCCGAGGACGAGCGCGTAGGCCCCCGCCCCGGCCGCGGCAGTCGCGATGATCGTGGCGATGTTCAGCACCGTGCAGGTGATCTCGATGACGGCGATCTTCTTGAACCGCAGCACCCGTTCCATGAGACCGAGGTGGACCACGCTCAGGTTCAGGACGAACGTGAGACTCGAGAGCGCCAGCAGGGGCACCAGCTCGGGCTCGCGGAACAGCGCCGACAGGGGCACGGCCAGCGCGACGACGACGCCGCCCATCACCACCCCGGCAACCGCGTTGAGCCAGAAGGCCGTCGAGAGCAGCTCCTCGGTCACCCGGCGCGAGTAGGCCACCGCGCTGCCGAGCCCCAGCGAGGTGAAGATCGCGGCGAACGTGGTGACCGGGAAGATGACGGCCGCCTTGCCGTAGTCCTCCGGCAGCAGCAGCCGGGCTGTGACGATCGTGCCGAGGAACTGCAGCAACTGCCCCGCCATGCGGTTGGCCAGCGCCCACTTCGCGGCCCGCTTCACGCTGGAACCGACCGGGGCCCCGGTCTGCAGCCGTACGAGGGCCGGGTGCTGGAGCTCGGCCGCGTCCTCCGCCAGCGAGCCGGAGCCCGGGGGGACGGGTACGGAGGGTGGAGGCGCGGACACACGGAGATGATGCCCCATGCCGGGCCGGACCGCCCCGGGCGCGGGCCTCCGGGGTGGCTCGCGAGGTACGCCGGAAACCCCCGGTCGGCCTAGCGCGACGGCCGTTCCCGGACCTGCCACGCCCTCCGGGTGGCTTACGCTCGTCACCGACGAGGGACGCCGCTGCCTCTGGTGGCAGGGGACGGAGGCAGACGTGCAGGCAGACCTGAACAGCGCGCCCACGGGCACCGCGCCCCTGCGGATCGCCATGCTGGGCTCCCGAGGCGTGCCGGCGACCTACGGGGGTGTCGAGCGCCACGTCGAGGAGCTCGGCGCCCGACTGGTGGCGCGGGGTCACGAGGTCTCCGTCTACAGCCGCGACCACTACCTCGCCGACGACGCCCCGACCCACCGCGGGATGAACCGGCTCCGGCCGGGCGGGCTCAGCGGCAAGCACCTCGACGCCATCTCCCACACCGCCGTCGCCGCCGTCGACGCCCTGCGCCGGCCCTTCGACGTGGTCCACTACCACGCCCTCGGGCCGGGCCTGCTGACGCCGGTGCCCCGCCTGCTCTCCCGCAGCCGGGTCGTGCTGACCGTGCACGGCATGGACTTCGAGCGCGACAAGTGGGGCCCCGTGGCGCGGTCCGTCCTCAAGGGCGCGGGCTGGATCAGCGCCCACGTCCCCGACCGCACGGTGGTCGTGGCCCCCACGCTGCAGGCGGAGTTCGCCGAGCGCTACGGCACCTGGCCGGCGTACATCCCCAACGGGGTGGAGCCGGGACGCCTGCTCCCGCCCCGCCAGATCAGCGAGCAGTTCGGTCTCGCCGGCGGCGACTACGTGCTGTACGTCGGCCGCCTGGTCCCCGAGAAGGGCGCCCACCTGCTGCTGGAGGCGTGGGACCGGCTCCGGCCGGCCGGGCTCAAGCTCGTCATCGCCGGCGGCAGCAGCTTCACCGACGACTACGTGGGGCAGCTGCAGGCCGCGGCGCAGGGCCGCGACGACGTGGTCCTGCCCGGCTACGTGTACGGCGACGCACTGGCCGAGCTCTACGCCAACGCCCGGGTGTTCGTGCAGCCCTCCGCGCTGGAGGGGATGCCGCTCACCCTGCTCGAGGCGGCGGCGCACGCCGCCCCGCTCGTCGCCAGCGACATCCCGGTGCACGCCCAGATGCTCGGCCGCGACGCCCCCGGCCAGCGCATCTTCACCTCCGGCTCCACGGAATCGCTGCAGCAGGCCCTGGTGCGCGCCCTGCTCGACCGGGAGGCGGAGCGGACGGGCGCGCGGCGGCTGCGGGAGCGGGTCATCGACGAGTACTCGTGGGACCGCGTGACCGACGCAACCGAGCACCTCTATGCGAGCCTCGTGGGCTCGCGGCGGGGCCCCGCCGTGCCCCGTCGCCGCACCGGCGTCGGGTAGTCGCCGCACCGGCGCCAGGTGGCAGCCTGCCGCGCAGCGCCTAGCATGGAGCTGGGGCCGGCGCGACCCCCTCTCCCAGCGACCGGCCGCGGCCGCCCGCACGGCGGCCCGCCGGCCCCACCCCCGACCGCAGAGAAGGCCTCCGTGACCGACCAGCAGGCACTCCCCCGAGCCGACCACTGGCCCTCGATGACCAGCCGGCTGACCTTCGTCCTGGCCGTCCTGGCGGTGCTGGCCGTGGCCCTGGAGACGGCCTGGACCGTGGGCCTCGAGGGCTTCGGGGCGGGCGCCATGCTCCGCCTGGCAGGGGTCGTGGGGGTGCTGACCGCCGCCCTGTGGCTCGGCCGGTTCGAGTGGTTCCTGCTCGTCGTCCTCGTGACCCGGCCCGTGCTCGACGTGGTCAAGGCCGCCGGTGACTCGCCCGTGGTGGCCAGCGCCGTGGCCGGGCTCCTGGTGCTCGGCGCGGCCTTCTGGCTCGCGGCGCAGGCGCGGGCGGGAGCGCTGCTGGCGCCCTCGGCGGTCACGCTCTGCAGCGTCGGCCTCCTCGCGGTCATGACGCTCAGCTCGGCGTTCGCCGACGACCGCGTCCGCAGCGTGCTCCAGGTCGCGCGGCTGGCCGCCGCCGTAGCTGTGCTCGCCGTCGTCGAGCAGCTGGCGACCGACCCCGCGAAGCGCCGCCGGCTCATGACCGCCGTGTTCCTCTCCGCCCTGGTGCCGCTGACCGTCGCGTTCGTCCAGCAGGCAACCGGCAACTTCGCGAAGACATCGAGCAACCTCGGCCGCGTCACCGGCACCTTCCTGCACCCCAACGCCCTCGGCTTCTACCTCGTGCTGCTGCTCCTGCTCGGCATGTCGGTATACCGGTACGTCGAGGGCAGGCTCCGGCTGCTCGTCTCGGTCGTCATGGTCGCCGGGACGCTCGGCCTGCTGCTGACCTACTCTCGCGGCAGCTGGGTGGCCTTCGTCGCCGGCGTCGTGGTCGTCGGCCTGCTGCAGAGCCGCAAGCTCCTGCTGCTCCTCCCCGCCGGCCTGGCCCTCATCCCGGTCGTCGCCCCGTCCGTCCTGCAGCGGCTCGCCGACCTCCAGCAGCAGGAGACGCTGTCAGGAACGCCCGGCAACTCGTTCTTCTGGCGCATCGACCACTGGCGCCGCCTGCTGGGCGAGACGGCGGGCCAGGAGCTGCTCGGGGTCGGCCCCGGCGGCGCGGACTTCCTCGGCGACGAAGTCCTGCCGCCCCACAACGACTTCGTCCGGATGTACGTCGAGACGGGCTTCCTCGGGCTCGTGGCCTATGTGGCCCTGCTCGTCCTCGTGGCCGTGCTGCTCCGGCGGGCCCTCACCGACCCGCGCGTCACCGGGCTGTCCCGCGGCATCGTCGTCGGCACGGCGGCCTCCAGCGCGGCCTTCGTCGTGGCGAGCATCGGCGGCAACCTGATCAGCCAGCTGGTGATCCTGCTCTACTTCTTCACCTTCCTCGGTCTGGCCTCGGCCGTGCTGCGCGAGGTGCAGGCCCCCGCGCCCGTGCCGCCCGACCCGGAGGTCCCTGCGACCGCCAAGCCGCTCCTGCGCCTCAGCCGGTGACGGCGACGCCCCAGGCGCCGGCCGCCGGGCCGGTGCCGGCCGCGCTCGCGCGCGCCAAGGCGGGTGCCCGCAGGGCCCTCCCGCTGGTCGCCGCGGCCCCGGCCCTGCTGCGCGCCCGGCCGCGCGACGACCTCGTCGTCTTCGACAGCTGGGGCGGGCGGTTCTCCGACAGCCCCCGGGCCCTGTCAGACGAGCTGAGCCGCCGCGCTCCCGGCCTGGAGCAGGCCTGGGTGCTGGCGCCCGGCCGCCCCGGGCCCGGTCCCGAGGGCGCTCGGGCCGTGCGTCCGCAGAGCGCCGAGCAGGTGGTGGCGCTGCGCTCGGCCCGGGCAGTCGTCACCAACCGGAACCTGCCGCGGTGGTTCGTCAAGCGGCGCGGGTGCCTCTACCTGCAGACCTGGCACGGGAGCCCCCTCAAGCGGGTCGGGTTCGACGTGGCGCGGGACCGGCGTCAGGCGTCGCAGATCCGCCACGATGTGGGCCGGTGGGACGTGCTGCTCGCGCAGAGCCCGTTCGCGGCCGAGCGCTTCCGCGCGGCCTTCCGCTTCGGCGGCGAGATCTGGGAGACTGGCTACCCCCACACCGACGTGCTCGTCGGCCCCGACGCGACCCCGCGACGCGACCAGGTGCGGCAGCGGCTGGGAATCCCCGCCGACGGGCGGGTCGTGCTCTACGCGCCGACCTTCCGCGACGACGCGCGCGGCAGCGACGGCCGCCACCGGTTCGACCTGCGGCTCGACTTCGACCGCCTCGAGGCCGGCCTCGGCCCGGACTGGACGGTCCTCGTCCGAGCGCACACGCTCACGCGGTGGGAGGCGCCCGCGGGCGACGAGAGGGTGCGGGACGTGGCCGGCGTCGAGGAGATCACCGACCTCTACCTCGCCGCGGACGTCCTCGTGACCGACTACTCGTCCGCCATGTTCGACTTCGCGGTCACCGGCAAGCCGATCGTGTTCTTCGCCTACGACCTCGAGCACTACCGGGACGACGTCCGCGGCTTCTACTGGCCGCTCGAGGACGAGGCGCCGGGGCCGGTCGTCCGCGACACGGACGGGGTGGTGGAGGCGCTCCGCGACCTGACCGGCGTGCAGGCGGCACAGGCCGCCCGGTACGCCGCGTTCCGACAGAAGTTCGTCCCCTTCGACGACGGGACGGTCAGCCAGCGGGTCGTCGACCGGCTGCTCGCCACCCTCTGACCCACGGCGACCGCTGCCGACGAGTACCCCTGCCCTCAGCCGCGCCGCCGCCGTCGGGCGGCCTCGAAGACCGCCGCGTGGGCGCGCGCGACCTCGTCGAACGTCTGCACGTCCCGTGGGGCCGCGGGCACGGGCTCGAGCGCCTGCCGCCGCAGGGC
>JALYNB010000376.1 GCA_030773395.1 Actinomycetota bacterium | reverse complement strand
CCGGACACGGGCGGGGGCCGACGACGCGAGCCCGGCGCCGCCCCGGCAGCCGAGCGGGCGCGAGCGGCACGACGAGAAGATCACCGTGTACATCTCCGCAGAGGAGCTGCACGAGCTCGAGCACGCCCGGCTGGTCCTGCGGCGCCAGCACGGCGTCCGCGCCGACCGCGGACGCCTGGTCCGTGAGGCGCTCGCCGTGGTGCTGAGCGACCTCGAGGCGCACGGGGAGGACAGCATCCTCGTCCAGCGGTTCCGCGAGCAGTGACGCGCAGGACGGCCCTACCGGAGCCGAGGAGGAGTCGCGAGGCTGCAACCGAGTCTCAACCTCGAGTAGAAGGAGGAGGGCCGCGGCGCTTCCAGGTCCACCTGGACGTCTTCGACGGGCCGTTCGACCTGCTCCTCGGCCTGGTGGCCAAGCACCGGCTCGACCTCACCGAGGTGGCGCTGGCGACGGTCACCGAGGAGTTCCTCGCCCACACGCGGGAGCTCGGGGCAGCGCTCGACCTGGGGGAGACCACCGAGTTCCTCGTCGTCGCGGCGACGCTGCTCGACCTCAAGGTCGCGCGGCTCCTTCCCGGGGACCCCGCGGACACCGAGGAGGACCTGGCGCTGCTCGAGGCCCGCGACCTGCTGTTCGCCCGGCTGCTGCAGTACCGGGCCTACCGCTCCGTCGCGGAGACCCTCGCGCTGCTGTGGGACACCGCCGGCCGCCGTCACGCGCGGGAGGCCGCGCTCGAGCCGCGCTTCGCCGCGCTGCTCCCCGAGGTCGTGCTCGGCGTGGGCCCGGAGCGGTTCGCGGAGATCGCTGCGGCCGCGCTGCGCCCGCGGCCCGCGCCGACGGTGGCCGTCGACCACGTGCACTCCCCGGTGGTGGACGTCGCCGAGCAGGCGGCCCTGCTGCGGGAGCGGCTCGCCCTCGAGGGCAGCGGGTCGTTCCGCGCCCTGACCGCGGACTGCACTCTCCCGGTGGAGGTCGTGGCGCGCTTCCTCGCGCTGCTGGAGCTCTACCGTGCGGGGGTGGTCGCGTTCGACCAGGCGACGCCCCTCGGCGACCTCGTCGTGCGCTGGTCGGGCGAGGTCGGCGCCGCCGTGCAGACCGCGCCGCCGCGCCCAGAGCGGCCGGCGGCCCCGGGCGAGGCGGGGGAGGCGTCGTGACGGCGGACGCGGAGCTGCTGGCGGCCGCCGAGGCCGTGCTGCTGGTCGCCGACGCGCCGGTGCCCGCGGACGTGCTCGCCCGCGTGCTGGAGGTGGGGGTCGCCGAGGCCGACCAACTGCTGCACGAGCTCGCCGACGGGCTGCGGCAGGCCCGCCGCGGCGTCGAGCTGGTCGAGACCGGCGGGGGCTGGCGGCTCACCACGCGTCAGGACCTCGACGGCGTCGTGGAGCGGTTCCTCGTCGGGGGACAGTCGGCGAAACTCACACAGGCTGCCCTCGAGACGCTCGCCGTCATCGCCTACCGTCAACCGGTGAGCCGCGGCCGCATCTCGGCCGTCCGCGGCGTCAACGTGAACGGCGTCGTCCGCACCCTCCTGGCCCGCGGACTCGTGGCGGAGGCGGGGACGGACCCGGAGTCCGGCGCGACGACGTACCGGACCACGACCCACTTCCTCGACCGGCTGGGGCTCCGCTCGCTCGACGAGCTGCCCCCACTGGCCCCCCTGCTGCCCGACCTGGGAGACCTCGATGACCACCCCGCGTGAACGCTCGGCCAACCCGGAGGGCGTGCGCCTGCAGAAGGTGCTCGCCGCTGCCGGCATGGGCTCGCGGCGGGCCAACGAGGTGCTCATCGACGAGGGCCGCGTGCAGGTGAACGGCCAGGTGGTCCGCGAGCAGGGACGGCGCGTCGACCCGGCCAGCGACATCATCCACGTCGACGGCCTGCGGGTCACGACGGCGCCCGACCTCATGTACCTGATGCTCAACAAGCCCAAGGGCGTCATCACCGCGATGTCCGACCCCGAGGACCGGCCGACCGTCGGCGACTACGTCGCGGACAAGCGCGACAAGGGCCTGTTCCACGTCGGGCGCCTGGACGCCGAGAGCGAGGGCCTGCTCCTCCTCACCAACGACGGCGACCTGGGCCACCGGCTGACCCACCCGCGGTACGGCGTCGCCAAGACCTACCTCGCCGAGATCTTCGGGCCGGTGGGGCGCGGGGTGGGCAAGCGGCTGCGCGACGGCATCGAGCTGGAGGACGGCTTCGCCTCCGTCGACTCGTTCCGCTTGCTCACCGCGACCGGCAAGCGCGTGATGGTCGAGGTCGTGCTCCACGAGGGGCGCAAGCACGTCGTACGGCGACTGCTGGCCGAGGTGGGACACCCCGTGCAGCGCCTCGTCCGCACGAAGTTCGGGCCGCTGGAGCTCGGCGACCTGCGCGCCGGCCGGCTGCGCAAGCTGGGCCAGGGCGACATCGGCGCGCTGCACCGAGCCGTCGGCCTGTGAGGTCGCGGCGGTGACCCTGCCCGGGCGCGTCCTCGTCGTCGGCGCCGGCCTGATCGGCACCTCGGTGGCGCTGGCGCTCACGCGGGCCGGGGCGCGCGTCTGGCTGGACGACCGGGACCCCGCACGTCGGGACCTCGCCTGCGCCTTGGAGGCCGGGGAGCCGTGGGAGGAGGGGCTCCGCGTCGACCACGCCGTCCTCGCGGTGCCTCCCGGCGTGGTCGCGGACGTGCTCGCGGTCCTGCAGAAGCAGGACGCGGCGTCGACGTACAGCGACTGCGCCTCCGTGAAGCTGCGGCCTCAGGTGGAGCTTGAGGTCCTGGGAGCAGAAGCGTCCAGCTTCTGCGGCGCGCACCCCATCGCGGGCCGGGAGCGCCCGGGTGCGGCCGGCGCCCGCGAGGACCTCTTCGTCGGCCGCGCCTGGGTGGTCACGCCCAGCCCGGTCACGAGCCCGGCCGCCCTGGCGGACGCGCGGGCGGTCGCCGAGGCC
>JALYNB010000375.1 GCA_030773395.1 Actinomycetota bacterium | reverse complement strand
CCGCGAGCCCCTCGCGCCGGGCGAAGGCGTGCAGCCCCCGCACCGCGACGACGGCGCGGGCCGCCGACGACGCGGCGAGCGGGCGCCGCCCCGGCTCCCCCTCCCGCAGCCGGGCGAGGAACTCGGCGATGTCGGCCTCGCCCGCCTCGCGGAGCGACGGCACACCGCGGGAGGCCAGCAGGTCGACGTACCGGGCGAGGTCCCGCCGGTACGCCGACAGCGTGTTCGCCGCGAGCCCTCGCTCGACGGTGAGGTGGTCGAGGTAGGCGCGCACGGAGCGGACGAGCCCCTCGGGCGGCACGCCCCGCCCCGGATCGGCAGCCCCGGGTGCGGGGTCGGGGCCGGCCGCCGTACCGCCGATCAGGGGGCCCTCACGCCAGCACGTCGGCGAGGTCGACCGGGCTCAGGCCGTGCGCCTCGGCCACCGGCCGGCTCGTCACGGCCCCACCCACGGTGTTGACCCCCAGCGCGAGCGCGGGGTCCGTGCGGACGGCGGCCTGCCAGCCGGCGTCGGCGAGCGCGACGGCGTACGGCACGGTGACGTTGGTCAGCGCGTACGTCGACGTGTGCGGCACGGCCCCCGGCATGTTCGCCACGCAGTAGAAGACGCACTCGCCCACCCGGAACGTGGGGTCGGTGTGGGTCGTCGGCCGGGTGGACTCGAAGCAGCCCCCCTGGTCGACGGAGATGTCGACGAGCACCGCGCCCGGCTTCATCCGGCTCACGAGCTCGTCGGTGACGAGCGTCGGGGCCTTCGCGCCCGGCACGAGGACGGCGCCGATCACGAGGTCGGCGGACAGCACCGCGCGCTCGACCTCGTAGGCGTTCGACGCGACGGTCTGAATCCGTCCCTTGTGGATCCGGTCGACCTCGCGGAGCCTCGCCACGTTCTTGTCCAGCAGCAGGACCTCGGCCTCCATGCCCTGGGCGATCCACGCGGCGTTCGAGCCCGAGATGCCCGCCCCGAGCACGACGACGCGCGCGGGGTGCACGCCCGGCGCCCCGCCCATGAGCACCCCGCGGCCGCCGCTGGCCTTCTCCAGGCAGTGGGCGCCGACCTGGGGGGCCATCCGCCCGGCCACCTCCGACATCGGCGCCAGCAGCGGCAGCGAGCGGTCGGGCAGCTGGACGGTCTCGTACGCGATGCCGACCGTCCCGGCCTCGAGCAGCGCGTCGGTGCAGGCCTTCGACGCGGCGAGGTGCAGGTAGGTGAACAGCACGAGGTCGTCGCGGAGCCGCCCGTACTCCTCCTCCACCGGCTCCTTGACCTTGAGGACGAGCTCGGCGCCGGCCCAGACCTCGTCGGCGGTCGGCAGGATCCGGGCGCCGGCCGCGGCGAACTCCTCGTCGGTGAGCGCCGAGCCGGCGCCGGCGCCGGCTTCGACCAGGACGTCGTGGCCGTGAGCCCGCAGCTCGTGCACCCCCCCGGGGGTGATGGCGACGCGGTGCTCGGTGTCCTTGACCTCGCGCGGGATGCCGACGCGCACGCGGACCTCCAGGGTCGCCCGGGCGAGGCCCGCGGGGTCGCCGCGGCAGGTCCACGAGCCTGGTCGGGGGTGGCCGGGTCGGTCGGCCCGGGGGCGGGAGTGTACGGCCAGGGCCCGCCCCGCGGGTTCGACATCTCCGCGGCGCGGCGCGACCTCGGCTACTCGCCCTCGCCCTCGGTCTCCGTCGAGGAGGGGCTGGGTCGGCTCGCCGCCTCGCTCGCCACGGGCAGCGCCTGATCGCCTGCCGGGGGCGCGACCCCCAGCCGCTCCAGCAGCACGAGGAAGGACACCGCGAAGTCGTTGCCCGCGGTCACCTCGCGCACGCTGGCCCAGTCGACCTGCTCGCGCACCGCCCGCGCCACCGGCAGCAGCCGGGCCAGGTCGCACTGGTGCTCGTTCAGGGCGTTGAGCTTGCACGCCATGACATCGGTGGCGGTCAGCACCGGCATCCGCACCGACAGCACGCTCTCGGTCTCCGCCCGGTCCAGCATCGGGCGGAGCGTGGCGAAGCCGGCGCTGCGGAACAGCACGTCGACCATCGCGCCGTCCGTGAACACCTTGAACAGCCAGTCCTCCGGCGGCTGCTCGACCCGCAGGCCGGCCTCCACCAGTGCGGCGCGAGCCTGCTCTGCGTTGTCCTCGAGGATGAGGAAGTCGACGTCGTGCTCGGGCTCGGGCGAGCCGTGCGCCCAGGCGGCGTAGCCGCCGCCCAGCGCGAACGAGATGCCCGCCTGCTTGAGCACGACGGCCACCCGCTTCAGCGCCTCGCGACGCCCCTCCGGCTCGGTCACGCGCGTCTCCAGATCATCGCCCCGCCCCTACCCCGCCGCACGACGGTGATGCCGCGACCCGCCGAGGTGCTGCGATCGCGGATGGTCACGTGGGCAGACTGCACCCCGTGCGCCTCGCGACCTTCAACATCCTGCACGGCCGCTCTCCCGAGGACGGTCGCGTCGACCTCGACCGGTTCGCCGACGCCGTCCGTGCGCTCGACGCCGACGTGCTCGCCCTGCAGGAGGTCGACCGCGGCCAGGAGCGCTCCCACGGGGCGGACCTCACCGCGGTCGCGGCCGACGCGATGGGCGCGGTCGAGCACCGGTTCGTCGCCGCGCTCGCCGGCTCCCCCGGCGCCACGTGGATGGCCGCCACCGGTGACGAGCAGCCTGGCTCGGCCCACTACGGGATCGCACTGCTGTCGCGCTTTCCCGTCCGGGCGTGGGAGGTCGTGCGGCTGCCCGTGCTCCCCTTCCCCACCCCCGTGCTGTTCCCGGGCCGGCGCAAGCCCGTCGTCGTCACCGACGAGCCGCGCGTCGCGGTCATCGCGTCGATCGACACGCCGGAGGGGCCGCTGACCGTAGCCGGGACGCACCTGTCGTTCATCCCGGGCTGGTACGTCGTGCAGGCGCGACGGCTCATGCGCGCCCTTCGACCCTGCCAGCAGCCGGTGGTGCTGATGGGCGACCTCAACGTGGAGCCGCCGCGGGCCGCCCGGATGACCGGCCTGCGGTCGGTGGTCAGCGGCGACACGTTTCCCGCGCACGAGCCGACGCGCCAGCTCGACCACATCCTGGTGCGCGGCGGGATCGCGCCCACCTCGCCCGGGGGGACGCTGCGGCTCCCGCTGTCGGACCACCGCGCGCTGATGGTGGACGTCCAGAGGACGTGACGGTGCGGCCTCGCCGTACGTATGCTCGGGTCGAAGCTCGAGCGGCTCAAGGGGCGCAGGAACCCAGGCGATATCGGTGACCCGGAGGACCTCGTCCACATGGACTGGTCGGTCTACTGGAACCACGTCCCCCTGTGATCCACCTCGCCACCCATGTCGCGGTGTGGCTGCATGCAGAGCAGACCCAACGGCTGCCCACGAACGCACGCCGACTGATCGAGGTCCAGCAGCTCGTCGTGTCGCCGATGGTGGAGTTCGAACTGGCGCTCCTGCACGAGATCGGCCGATCGGGCCCACCGCGACCGAGGTGTTGGAGCTGGCGTCCGTGCTCGGCGTCCTCGTCTCCGTTACCCCCTTCCACGCCGTCGTGCGGGCGGCCGCTCCACTGAGTTGAACGCGAGACCCCTTCGACCGGCTCATCTGCGGCGCCACCCTGGCAGACGGAGCCCGGCTGCTCACGGCAGACCCCGCGATTCGCGCGCGAACTTGCCGATTGCCGTCTGGGAGTAGGCGTCAGGCCGCGACGACCTCGACGAGGCCCTCGAGGCCGCGCAGGTCGTCGGCGTTCGCGGTGACGAGGCGGGCGTCGTGGGCGAGGGCCGTCGCCGCGATGAGCAGGTCCATCACCCGGGAGCGCGGCTGCCGTCCGGCCCGTACGACGGCGCTGGCGACCCGGCCGTACGCGCGGGCGACGGCATCGTCCACGGGCAGCGGCTCGAACAGCCGCTCCACGAGGCCGAGCCGGCGCAGGCGCAGCGCCCGCGTCTCGTCGTCGCGCGCGACGAGGACGCCGAAGTGCAGCTCCGCGAGGCTCGCCGCGCTCACGGCGAGCTCCCCCGGCACCGGCTCCAGCGTCGCCCGTACCAGCACGCTGGTGTCCAGCACGGTCCTCACGACGGCGACCACGGTTCGCGCGGGACGCCGTCGAGCAGGTCGCGATCGCCCTCGAAGGCGGGGTCCGCGCGCCCGTCGAACAGCTCGGACACCTCGTCGAAACCGCGCCAGGCCGCGCGGGCTGGAGGCGTCAGGACCGCGGCGGGCCGTCCGCTCACGGTGATGGTGACCCGTTCGCCGGCCTCCACGCGCCGCACGAGGTCACTGGCGTTCTGTCGGAGCTCCCGCAGGCCCACCGTCTCCACGCGAAGCAGGGTAGCACCTGTGCTAGTCAGCGGGGGGCCTGGCCAGAGGAGACGAGGCTGCACCAGGCCACGGAGGGGCAGCCGATTGCGGAGCCGCCGGGAGCGTCCGTGCGTCAACCGCCCGCGGCCGGCTTCGCCGCCCACGACGCGTCCCCCGGCCGGAGCCCGGCGAAGCCCCGCCGGCGGGCCTCGGCAGCCGCGAGGATCCCCATGACCGCCATGCCGTTCTCCACCTGGCCGCTGAGCACCGCCTCGACCGCGTCGGTGAGCGGCACCCAGGCCGTGGTCATGTCGGCCTCCTCGTGCTCGGTCTCCGGCTGCTCCACCTGGCGCAGGTCGCGCGCCAGGTAGATCCGGATCGCCTCGTCGCACATGCCGGGGCTGGTCAGCGCGTCGACCAGGACGTCCCACCGGCCCGCCTCGTGGCCGGTCTCCTCGACCAGCTCACGGGCGGCAGCGTCGACCGCCGGCTCGTCCTGCTGGTCGAGCAGGCCCGCGGGCAGCTCGACGAGGCGCCGCCCCACCGGGTGGCGGTACTGCCGGACGGTGAGCACGCGCTCCTCCCCCTCCGGCCCGTCGAGCGCCACGATCCCGACGGCGCCGGGGTGCGCGACGACGTCCCGCTTCGACGTGGTCCCGCCGGGCATCGTCACCGTGTCGCTGCGCACGGAGATCACCCCGCCGTGAAAGACCGGCTGGCTCTCGGTGACCTCGAACTGGTGCGAGGCCGAGTCGTCGAGGTCGTCCCACTGCCCGCTCATGCGTGCGCTCCCGCGGGCTCGCGGACGCCACCGACCGGCGCCGGTGGATCGACCTCGCGC
>JALYNB010000374.1 GCA_030773395.1 Actinomycetota bacterium | reverse complement strand
TACCTGCGGTGCGCCGACGAGTCCGTGCTCGCCGAGCTCACCCGCGCCAAGCGGCTCGCGCCGCTGAAGCTCCGCGTCGTCGCGCCGCTCGTCGCCGTGAGCACGGCGAAGCCCGCGAAGGTCGTGGAGCTGTTGCGGGCTGCCGGCTACAGCCCGGCCGCCGACGAGGGCGGCGGGGTCACGGTCGGGCGCGCCGAGCCCCGTCGCGGCGACGCCGAGCTGGGAGCCGCGATCCGACTCGGGCTCACACCGCGGGCCCGCCCCGTCCCCGAGCCGGCGCTCTGGGTACGGCGGCTCCGCGTCGCCGACGAGCCCGAGGTGCGGCGTCGGCGGCAGGCGCTGGAGCGCCTCGCCGCTGCCGTCCGCCGCGAACAACCCGTGCGACTCACGTACGTCGGAGCGGGCGGGCAGCAGCGGCAGCACCGCGTGGTGCCGCGCACGGTCGGTTGGGAGCGCGTGCAGGTGCAGCGGCTCACTCGGGACGGGCTGGGGGAGTGGCTGGACCTGGCCGCTGTCGACGTGCTGGACGTGGGGGACGTGCGGTGAGGCGTGTGGGACTGCAAGCGCGCCACCTGTCCTGGCGCCCGCCTCAGGTCGTGGCGGTGCGCTCCACCGCGTCGTACAGGGCATCCACGTCGAGTACACCGAAGTCGGTGACGACGACCCCGCCCGGCCCGAACGCCTGCCACCGCAGATCGCCGCGCACGCGGACGGCGACCTCGATCCGCGGGCGGTCCGGGTCGACGAGGACGTACTGCCGCAGCCCTGGAGCGGACGCATACGCGGCGGCCTTCTCGCGCCGGTCCGTGTCCGCGGTGCTGGGGGACAGCACCTCCACGACGAGCGCGAGGTCGACCTCGTGCAGGCGGTGCCCGGCGGGCCCGCAGACGACCGTCACGTCCGGGTAGTAGGCGGCGGAACCCAAGCGCACCAGACGGTTGCCTGTGAAAGGGCGGCAGTCCGCGGCCCTCGCGCCCGGGGCGACGGCCTCGTAGACGAGACCGGCCATGAGGTCGTGCCGCTCGCTCCCGCCGGCCATGACGTAGACGCGCCCACCGACCAGTTCGTGCCGGCGCTCGGAGAGTTGCTCGCCGGCGAGGAAGTCCTCGAACGTGACGAGCGGGAGCTCCTCGGCGGACGTGGTCACAAGGGCAGGGTAGGGCGACGACGGAGGGAGACGCGGGCGAAGCGCGTCGGCCGCGACCTCACGCCTGCGACCGCGTCCGGTCCCCCATCCAAGCGGGAGGTGTTGGTCCGGAAGGTGGCTCTTGCAGCTGTGCGACGAGCCCTTGCCCGCCGTCCGCCTCCTGCACGACGGTGGCCGCGCGGACCGACCAGGCGGGACCACGGGGCCTCGACGACCGGTCCGGCGGGAGCTCTACGTCGGGTTGACGCGGGCGCGGGACCGGCTCTGGCTCCGCTACCTCACTGCACCTGTCCCTCGCTGAGCCGCAGGCAGGCATGGCCAGGGGGCGCGAACAGGAGCATGGTGGGGACGCTCGGCCGGGGCACGACCGCTCCCTCCGTGGAGAGAGGCCCCGGCCGAGTCCCTCCTGCGCCGTGGGCGCCCGCTGGTTCAGCGCTGACCAAGGGCTTGACCAAGGGCGCGGCGAGGAGCACGATCTCGGGGTGACCACGGTGGGCGTCGGCGAGGCCAAGACGCACCTGTCGCGGCTGCTCCGGCAGGTCGAGGAGGGTGACGAGGTCGTCATCGAGCGCGACGGGCAGCCGGTCGCCAAGCTGGTGCGGGTCGAGGGGCCCCGGCGCCGGTTCGGCGGGCAGCTCGCCGGCCGCTTCCACGTCCCGGACGACTTCGACGACCCGCTGCCGGACGACGTGCAGGCCCTATTCGAGTGAGACTCCTGCTCGACACGCACATCTGGCTCTGGTTCCTCGCCGACTTGGAGCGTCTGCCGCCACACGTCCTGGCCGCGATCGAGGGTGCCGACGACGTCCGGCTGTCCGCCGTGTGCATCTGGGAGACGGTCATCAAGGTGGGCGCGGGGAAGCTGGTCCTGCCGATGCCGGCGACCGAGCTCGTCGCCGTGTCGCACCGCGATGCCGGTATGCAGCCCCTCGCCGTCGACGCCCGGCACGCTCTCGCCGTCCGGGAGCTGCCCGACCACCACCGGGACCCGTTCGACCGGCTCCTCGTGGCCCAGGCGCGCGTCGAGGGCCTGACGCTGGTCACGGCCGACGCGAAGGTGCAGGCGTACGACGTACCGGTGCTGGGCGTGTAGACGCCCAGCCAGACCGGCCGTCCACAGGTCGAGCAGGGGACCGACCTCTGTGCCCGGGGCGGGTGACCCTCACCCCCGTGCGTGCGACCATCAGCCCGAGACGGAGGAGGCGGGAGCCGTGTCCGTGCCGCTGCTGTCCAAGCTCGACGAGTGGACCGTCGAGGACCTCGTCGCCCTGCCCCACGACGGGCGGCGCTACGAGATCGTCGACGGCAGCCTCGTCGTGAGCCCCGCCCCCGGGATCCGGCACGAGGTCGTCGTGGAGGCGGTCAGGCAGGTCCTCCGTCAGGCCGTCCCGCCCGGTCTCCGCCTCCTCGGCACGATCAGCGTCGCGTTCGGGCGGAACGTGCGCATCCCCGACGTCGTGGTCGTCCGAGAGGAGCTGGTGACCCGCGACGTCCTCGCCGCCGCACCCGAGGACGTCGTGCTCGCCGTCGAGGTCGTCAGCCCGTCGTCCGTCACGACCGACCGGGTCACCAAGCCGACGCAGTACGCCGCCGTCGGGATCAACCACTACTGGCGGGTCGAGCCGTCCGAGGGCCCGCTGCTCGCGGTGTACGAGCGGGTCGGCGGCGTTTACGTCGAGCGCGGCACCTGGACCGGCCACGACGAGGCCGTGCTCGACCGCCCGTTCCCGGTGCGGCTGGTGCCAGCCGAGCTGACCCGCTGAGCCGGGCTACCGGACCACGCTCCACCGCGCGCACGTGAAGTCCCGGTTGCGCGCGACCTCCTCGAGCCGCAGCTCCAGCCGGCGGGGGAGGAGCGGCGCACCGGCGCCGAGCGTGACCGGCGCGTACTGCACCCACACCTCGTCCAGCAGCCCGGCGTCCGCGAACTGCCCGGCCAGGTCGCCGCCTCCGACCACCCAGACGTCCCGCCCGGCGGCCGCTGCCGCGATGTCGCCGTACCGCTCGGAGACTGGTCCCTGCACCAGCGTCACCCTGTCCGAGGCGAGGGGCAGGGAGCGGTGGGTGAAGACGAAGCTCGGCTGCGCGTACGGCCACGTCTGCCCGTCGCGGGCGAGGTGGTCCAGCACCCAGGAGTAGGTCGTGGCGCCCATCACGAGCGCGCCGACCGACTCGAGGAACGGCGCGTAGCCCATCGGGCCGCGCTCGTCGACGTCGCGGGTGAGGAGCCATGACAGCGTCTGCTCGGGGTCGGCGACGAAGCCGTCGACGCTCGACGCGGTGAAGTACTGGACCGCCATGAACGGAGTCTGGACCACCGTCACGGCGCTGGGGCGCCTTGCCGACGGTCACGCGGGCGTCGAGCGCGCGCGTCCGCTGCCCGGGCGGGGCGCCGGCACGGACGACGACTCGGGCACCCGCCCGTCGTCGCGCAGCGACCAGGCGCCGGAGTCGCCCACGACCAGCACGTCGGGCAGCAGCCGTTCGTCGACGAGCGCGCGGAGCTCCTGCCACGCGGCCCGGTCACGCGCCGTCGGTCGACCGGTCCGGCTGCGCAGCAGCAGCACGGCCGGCACGCCGAGCCCGCGGAGCACGTGGGCGAGACCGTTGACGATCTCTGGAGCGAGCGCAGCCCCGCGGTCGATGACGGCGAGCGTGCGGGCGCCGGACGGGTCGACGGCGAGCCCCGCGTCGCCGGGATCGAGGCCCACGCGGGCGGCGGTCAGCAGGTCGGGGAGCACGGCGGTGAGGTCCATCGGCGGATCCTGGCGGTGCGCGAGGCGCGCTCGCCCCGGTTGTCCACAGGGGTTCGCGTGCCGGCGGCCGCGGCGTGCACGATGAGCGTCACAATGCCACCCGACCGCGGGCAGACCGGCCCGTCGACAGGAGCGCCGATGACGACGACCACCCGCTCAGGGCAGGGCGACACGCAGGCGAGCGACCCCGACGCCCGTGTCCCCTACCGCGGCGAGCAGCCCTACCGGGTGCCTGACGACTTCGTGCAGTTGGGCGCGCTGGACATCGACGGCGCGGACGAGCGGCTGTGGGTCCCGCAGGCGCTGGACGTGACGTTCCGGCCGCTCCTGCTCTCGGTCAGTCAGGGGTACTTCGTGAACATCCTGCGCGTCCGCCGGTCCGGGGTCCTGTCCCGCCACCGGCACGCCGGGCCCGTGCACGCCCTGACGCTCCGGGGGCGGTGGCACTACCTGGAGCACGACTGGTGGGCCGAGTCGGGGGGCTACTCCTATGAGCCCCCCGGCGACATCCACACCCTCGAGGTGCCGGACGGCGTCGAGGAGATGACCACGCTGTTCCACGTCACGGGTGCCTACGTCTACGTCGACCCGGACGGCGCCCCGGTCGGCGTCGAGGACGTCTTCACCAAGATCTCCAACGCCCGGGCGCACTACGAGGCCGTGGGCCTCGGCGCCGGCTACGTGGACCAGTTCATTCGCTGAACCGGGCGGACCGGACGCCGTGGCGGGGGCTGTGGACGACACGTCGGTACGGCGGGGGCGGGTCCGGCGCGCCACGCCGCCGCCTTGACAGGCTGGGTCAGCCCCTTCTCCCGCCACCGCACCGGAGGTACGACGTGTCCGAGGCGCCCGCCCTGAGCCCCCTGGCCGACTCCGCGCCCGAGGTCGCGCCCGAACCGGACGTGTTGCTCGTCGGCGCCGTGCCGACCACGCAGCCGCGGCCCGCTCCCGCGAAGGACCTCTACACGGGCGCGCTGTTCGCCCGCCGCGCCCGGTACGCCGACGAGTGCGGCAAGCCCTGGTACGTCCTCAGCACCCAGCGGGGCCTCGTCGCCGCCGACGAGGTCGTCGCGCCGACCGAGGTCGACCTCGCCGCCCGCTCCGCGTCCTACCGGGCGGGCGTGGGGGGCGTTCGTCGCCGAGCAGCTCCGCGAGGAGCTGGGCCCCCGGGACGCGGCCGTCGTGGAGCTCCACGCGGACTCGGTGCAGGCCGACGCAGTCCGCGGGCCGCTGGAGGCCGCCGGGTTCACGCCCGTGGAGCCGGTCCCGGCCCGGGCCCGCCGGGAGTCGATCGCCTGGTACGACGACCACCGGCGTCCCGCCCGGCGGGAGGACGCGCCGCCGCGGGCGGTG
>JALYNB010000373.1 GCA_030773395.1 Actinomycetota bacterium | reverse complement strand
GAGCCGCCGGGCGAGCTCCAGCGCCCCGGGCTGGACGTCGACGGCGACGACGCGCGCCCCGGCCGCGACCGCCACCTGCACCGCCGACAGGCCCAGCCCGCCGCAACCGTGCACGGACACCCACTCCCCCGCCCGCACCCGGCCCTGCTGCACGACGGCGCGGAACGCGGTGGCGTACCGGCAGCCGAGCGCCGCGGCCGTCGCGAAGGGCATGTCGTCGGGGAGCGCCACGAGGTTCACGTCGGCAGCGTCGAGCGCCACGAGCTCGGCGAACGAGCCCCAGTGGGTGAAGCCCGGTTGGGTCTGCGCGTCGCAGACCTGGTGGTCGCCCGCCGCGCAGCGGGGGCAGCGGCCGCAGGCGCAGACGAAGGGCACGGTGACCCGGTCGCCCGGGCGCCACCGGCGGACGTCGGGTCCGACGGCCTCGACGGTCCCCGCGAGCTCGTGGCCCGGGACGTGCGGCAGCCGGATGTCGGGGTCGTGGCCCTGCCAGCCGTGCCAGTCGCTGCGGCAGACTCCGGTGGCGCCGACGCGTACGACGACGCCGGCGGGCGCGGGGCGGGGTTCCGGGACCTCCCGGATGGCCAGGGGGCCGGCGACGTCGTCGTACACGAGGGCTCGCACTGGGGCAGCCTGGCGCACCCCGGTCGCCCCGGCTTCACTCGTGATCGGGGTGCCACCCGACCGGCTGAGCAGCGCCCTGCAGCCGGGCCACTGCGGGCACCTACCTCCTCATCGCCATCACGCAGGAGAGCCTCACTTCGCCCACGGAAAACCGCTGGCAACACCTGACACGCGCACCGCACCATCCCGTTGGCGTCACCCGGCGCCCCGCACGGAAGGACGACGATGGCCCCCCGCATGGTCCGGCCGAAGCTCATGTCCTGGGCGTCGGAGGTGGACGACAAGACCCTCGACCAGGCCGAGCGCACTGCCCGCCTGCCCTTCGTCGCCGGCCATGTCGCCCTCATGCCCGACGCGCACTTCGGCCTCGGGTCCACGGTCGGCAGCGTGATCCCGACCGAGGGTGCGGTGATCCCCAGCGCGATCGGGGTCGACATCGGCTGCGGCATGATCGCCGTGCGCACCGACCTCACCGCCAGCCACCTGCCCGACACCCTCGGCCCCGTCATGCCGCTGTTCGAGGCCCGGATTCCCGCGGGCGTCGGCAAGGCCCACGGCGACGCGGTCGCCCTCACGGCCCTTGGCCAGCCGGCGACCGAGCTCACGCCGAGACAGCGCACGACGGCCGCCACGCAGTTCGGCACCCTCGGCTCGGGCAACCACTTCGTGGAGGTCTGCCTCGACGAGTCCGACCGGGTCTGGCTGGTGCTCCACTCCGGCAGCCGCGGCATCGGCAACCAGCTCGCGCAGAAGGCCATCGCGCAGGCGAAGGGACTCGTGAAGGAGCGCTTCGAGACGCTCGAGGACCCCGACCTCGCGTACCTGGTCGAGGGCGACCCCGCCTGGCAGACCTACATCACCGACATGCTGTGGGCGCAGCGCTACGCCCTGGGCAGCCGCGAGCGAATGATGGACGCCGCCGTGACGAGCCTCGTCGAGGTCGTCGGCCGCGGCCGGGAAATGCAGAGGATCAACTGTCACCACAATTTCACCCAGCGGGAGCGGCATGACGGCCGCGACCTCTGGATCACGAGGAAGGGCGCGATCAAGGCCGCGAAGGGTGACCTCGGAGTGATCCCGGGCTCCATGGGCACCCGCAGCTACATCGTCGAGGGCCTTGGCAACGAGGCGTCGTACCACTCCTGCGCCCACGGAGCGGGGCGGCGGCTGTCCCGGAACCAGGCCCGCAAGACGCTCACCGTCGACTCGCTGAGGCAGTCGATGGCCGGCCGGGTCTGGAACGACCGCAGCGCGCAGGCGCTGCTAGACGAGCACCCCGCGTCGTACAAGGACATCGACCAGGTCATGGCCGACCAGACGGACCTCGTGACGGTCACGGCGACCCTGCGACAGATCGTGAACTACAAGGGCACCTGACGGCGAGGCCCACGCGGCGGGTGCCGCGGTCAGGTCCGGGACGCCGCGACCCCGCCTCCTGGGACCGCGCCTCCCGGGACCGCCCGTCCCGCGACGGCCCGTCGCGGGTCGGCGTCCCGGACTGCCGGGAAGCGGCGACGGAAGGGGCGGACCGTGCGGCTCGTCTTGACGTCGGGGAGGTCGACGTTCGCGTCGGCGGTGACGTTCTCCACCACCACCCGCCCTGCTGCGCCTTGCACCACGCCGACGGGTGGGCCGGCGTGTCCCCGCCCCCGTTCCACGAGCCGCCGCTCATGAGGCACCAGGAGCCGACCCCGGCGGAGCTGTGGTCGGTGTCGTAGAGGTTTGGGGAAGCCGAGGACGAGGTGGCCGAGCCCGTGGGCACTGACGCCGAGCTCCGCGTCCTCCGAGATGGTCGGGTAGGCGAAGACCTCCGCCCCGTCACCGGCGTGCTCCTCCGGGCAGCACCCACTTGTGCGACCAGATGTCGCCCCCGTCGCCGGTCTCCTCCGCGCCCCGGCGCGCGTGCACGACCACGAACGCGTCGACGTAGCCGTTCCCGTCGTTGTCGTACGGCGACAGGTCCACCAGCGGGTCCGCGGCCAGCACCGCGTGCCGGGCCAGGCGCTGCGCGCGCGGCTCGCCGCTCGGCTGGCCGAGACCGGAGTTGCTGTTGGCGTACCACGCCAGGGGCTGCGGCATCGTCAACGGCCCGAGCACCTCCCCGTCGATGTCGAGGAGCCCGTCGGTGACGTCGGCGAAGTACTCCTTGACGCTGCTCGTCGGCACGGCGCCGGTGGAGCGAGAACAGATCCTCGAAGCGGCTGGGGTCGACGCCGGAGGAGAGGACGCCAGCGCCTGGCCCGCGAGCTCGCGGCCTACTCCTCCCCCGCCGACCGCCTCGAGCTCGACCTGATCCTGGGTCGGCACTTCGAGGAGGAGGCCGCCGAGATCCAGTCGCTCCTGAATTCTCACGCCGCCGCGGCGACGTACCGTCTGAGCGCCTGACCGAGCGGCACGCGTCACGCAAGGGCTGACGAGCGGCACCCGCGGCGCAGCGCCTGCCCGCTCGGGGCGTCGGTCCTTCGGAGGGCCGACAGCGGCACACCCACCTACGCTCCGGCGCATGCGCACCGTCCCCGGCCCCACCGACCGCGTCGTCATCGTCGGGGCCGGTCTGGCCGGGCTCTCCGCCGCGCTCCGCCTCACCGGCACGGGTCGGCAGGTCACGGTGCTGGAGCGCGAGGACGTCCCCGGCGGGCGCGCGGGACTGCTGGAGCGCGACGGCTACCGGCTCGACACCGGGCCCACCGTGCTCACGATGCCCGACCTGATCGCCGACGCGCTGGACTGCGTGGGCGAGCGGCTCGAGGACTGGCTGACGCTGCTGCCCGTCGACCCGGCGTACCGGGCGTACTACCCCGACGGGTCCACGCTCGACGTCAAGACCGACGTCCGGGCGATGGAGGCGGAGGTGGAGCGGGTCTGCGGCCCGGCGGAGGCCGCGGGCTACCGGCGCTACGTCGACTTCGTCTCCGAGCTGTACCGCCTGGAGATGCGGGGGTTCATCGACCGCAACCTCGACACCCCGCTCGACCTGCTCCGCCCCGGACTGCTCAGGCTTGCCGCGCTCGGCGGGTTCCGCAGGCTCGCGCCCAAGGTGTCGACGTACTTGAAGGACCCGCGGACGCAGCGGGTGCTGTCGTTCCAGGCGATGTACGCGGGACTCTCCCCCCACCAGGCGCTCGCCATCTACGCAGTGATCGCGTACATGGACTCCGTCGCCGGCGTCTACTTCCCCATGGGCGGGATGCACGCCGTGCCGCGGGCGCTCGCGGGCGCCGCCGAGAAGCACGGCGTCGAGATCCGCTACGGCACCGAGGTCACACGCGTCGAGACCCGCGCCGGCCGGGCCACGGCGGTCGTCACCGCCGACGGCGAACGCGTCGAGGCGGACGTCGTCGTGCTCAACCCCGACCTGCCCGTGGCCTACCGCGACCTGCTCCCGCCGGAGGCCACGCCTTCGCGGGTGAAGCGGCTCGACTACTCCCCCTCGTGCTTCGTGTTGCACGCCGGGTCGAGCGCGAACTACACCAAGACCGCCCACCACAACATCCATTTCGGCCGGGCGTGGAAGCGCACCTTCGACGAGATCATCGACCGCGGTGAGCTCATGAGCGACCCGTCGGTGCTCGTCACCCACCCGACCCGCACCGACCCGTCGCTCGCGCCTGCCGGCAAGTCGCTCTACTACGTGCTGTTCCCGACGCCGCACCAGGGCGCCGGCATCGACTGGAGCGTGGTCGGCCCGCGCTACCGCGACGAGTGCGTCCGGCGGGTCGAGTCGCTCGGGTACGTCGGTTTCGGCGACGCGATCGAAGTCGAGCACGTCGTCACGCCTGCGGACTGGGAGCGGATGGGGCTGGCCAGCGGGGCGCCGTTCGCGTCCGCGCACACGTTCGGCCAGACAGGGCCGTTCCGGCCCGCCAACCTCGCCCCAGCGTACGAGAACGTCGTGTTCGCGGGCTCGGGGACGCAGCCCGGGGTCGGGGTGCCGATGGTGCTGATCTCCGGCCGGCTCGCGGCCGAGCGGGTCACCGGGCGCGACCGCGCGTACCGCTCGCGGGCTCTCCGGCTCGCCGGGCAGCGCCCGGGCGTCTTCGCCGCGCCCACCGCCGGCTTCTCGCCCGCGGCGGTGCCGACCGCCGAGGCGTCCTGACCCGCGTTTCGTCCGCCTGCTCTTGACCGACCGCCGGGACCGCCAGGCCACCACCCGGTCACCCAGCGACCCCGCGAGGCGAGTCACCTCGGTCGGACGGCAGCGCGGAGGCGCCCATCTCCTGGCACCCTCGCCCACACCCCTGTGCTCTGGTCTGTGCAGCCCAGACGTGGGTCCCACCGCCCCGCCGCGAGAACGCGGGGGCTCGTCCTCGGCCTCACGCAACGACCGCGCCGTGGGCTCTCCCGCCGAGACGGCCCGGCGGGGCCAACTGCCCGTGCTCGCCGTGATGGTCGCGCTGACCTGCGCGGGGATCGGCCTGCTGTTCAGCGGCTGAGCCGGGCGCGGGCTGACGTAACCTGGGCGGGACGACGCGGGAGCTCGGGGACGACCGGGCTGAGAGGGTGGCTGGGCGCCGCCGACCGCCGTACCTGTCCGGGTAATGCCGGCGTAGGGAGAACGCATGACTCCGCCCGCGGGCTCGGGCGCCGGGCGGCCCTCGGGGCCCGCCCCGCTGGGCCGCCTGCACGTGCTCACCGACGCGCGCGGCGGGCGCGACCCGCTGCCCGTCGTCGCAGCGGCGCTGTCGGGGGGAGCGCCCGTGATCCAGGTGCGGTCGAAGGGCTGCACCGACCGCGAGCTCTACGACCTGGCCCTGCGGGTGCGGCGGATGTGCGACGAGGCGGGCGCGGCCTGCGTGGTCAACGACCGGCCCGACGTCGCGCTGGCCGCCGGGGCCGCGGGGACGCACCTCGGCGCGGGCGACCTGCCGCTGCC
>JALYNB010000372.1 GCA_030773395.1 Actinomycetota bacterium | reverse complement strand
GGCCCCCGTCCCCGCCCAGCGCCACCCGGTCGAGACCGACACTGACACCGGCGCCTTCGGCCCGGGGCGCACTGCCGCCGCCCGGGGCAGAGCCCGGACAGCCGAGCCCGCCCGGCTCAACCCGAAGTACAACTTCGACACCTTCGTCATCGGCTCCTCGAACCGCTTCGCGCACGCGGCGTCGGTCGCGGTGGCGGAAGCGCCGGCGAAGGCATACAACCCGCTGTTCGTCTACGGGGACTCCGGGCTCGGCAAGACGCACCTGCTGCACGCCATCGGCCACTACGCCCAGGCCCTGTTCGAGGGCAAGTCGGTGCGCTACGTGAGCTCGGAGGAGTTCACCAACGACTTCATCAACTCACTGCGGGACGACAAGCAGCAGAGCTTCCAGCGCCGCTACCGGGACGTGGACGTGCTGCTCATCGACGACATCCAGTTCCTCGAAGGCAAGGTCCAGACCCAGGAGGAGTTTTTCCACACGTTCAACACCCTGCACAACGCGGAGAAGCAGATCGTGATCACGAGCGACCGGCCGCCCAAGCAGCTGGCCACGCTGGAGGAGCGGCTGCGCACACGCTTCGAGTGGGGCCTCATCGTCGACGTCCAGCCGCCTGACCTCGAGACGCGCATCGCGATCCTGCGCAAGAAGGCTGCGCAGGACCGCCTGGAGGTGGGCCCTGCCGTCCTGGAGTACATCGCGAGCAAGATCCCCACGAACATCCGGGAGCTCGAGGGGGCTCTCATCCGGGTGACGGCCTTCGCCAGCCTGAACCGGCAGCCCGCCGACCTCAAGCTCGCCGAGATTGTGCTCAAGGACCTCATCACCGAACAGGGCGGGCCGGAGATCACTGCCGCCACCATCATGGCGGCGACGGCGGACTACTTCAGCCTCACGATCGAGGACCTCTGCGGGCCCTCGCGCAGCCGCAACCTCGTCGCCGCACGGCAGATCGCCATGTACCTGTGCCGCGAGCTCACCGAGCTGTCGCTGCCGAAGATCGGGCAGTCCTTCGGTGGCCGCGACCACACGACGGTGATGCACGCTGAGCGCAAGGTCCGGTCGCTCATGACCGAGAAGCGCCAAGTCTACAACCAGGTGGCCGAGCTGACCAACCGCATCAAGGCGCGGGGGCGCCGGCATGACGCGGGCTGACCGGCACAGCGCGCCCGTCCGCAGGCGTGCACAGCTTGGGGACAACTCTGTGGAACTCCACACGCGACCGGGGACGTCGGTGGACGTGCGGCTGGTCGTCCACCGGCCCGCGCTGTGGACGGCCGGGTCGTCCACGCCGTCCCCACAGCCCTCGGAGGTCCCGGACCTGCACGGACAGGCGTCGTCCACACCGTCCACCACCCCTATGACGACGACTTCCGGGATCTCTCAGGAGAAGGAGAACCGCTCATACCCGGGGAGCGCCCGACCTGGGGACAGCCGCCGTGTCGTACCCAGCCGACAGCAGCGACACCGTCCGCGCCGACACCGCCAGACCCACGACCAGCAGGGGGAGACCGCATGAAGTTCCGGGTGGAACGGGACGCCTTCGCGGAGGCCGTCGCCTGGACGGCGCGCAGCCTCCCGAGCCGGCCCACGGTGCCCGTGCTGGCCGGGCTGCTCCTGGAGGTCCGCGACCACGGGCTGACCGTCTCCGGCTTCGACTACGAGGTCTCCGCCCGGGTCGAACTCGAGGTCACCGCCGACGAGGGCGGCGTCGTGCTGGTCAGCGGGCGCCTCCTCGCGGAGATCACGCGTGCCCTCCCCGCGCAGCCCGTCACGATGGCGACCGAGGGCACCCGGGTCGTCGTGACGTGCGGGTCGTCGCGCTTCACGCTCCCGACGCTGCCCGTGGAGGACTACCCGACGCTGCCGGCGATGCCCGAGCGGGCGGGAGCCGTCGAGAGCGACGTGTTCGCGGCCGCCGTCGCCCAGGTCGCCGTCGCCGCCGGCCGCGACGACACGCTGCCCGTCCTCACCGGGGTTCGACTCGAGATCGAGGGCGAGACGCTGACGCTCGCCGCCACCGACCGCTACCGGCTGGCGGTGCGCGAGGTCCGCTGGCGCCCGGAGACGCCCGACCTGTCCGCGCTCGCGCTCGTCCCCAGCCGGACGCTCGCCGACACCGCGCGCACGATCACCACCGGACCGGAGGTCTCGCTCGCGCTGACGGCGAGCGGCGGCGGCGAGGGGATGATCGGCTTTGCCGGCGGCGGCCGGCGGACGACGACCCGGCTGCTGGACGGCGAGTTCCCGAAGTACCGGTCGCTGTTCCCCGCCGAGGCGGCCGCGTCGGCGGAGGTGCCCACCGCGGCGCTGACCGAGGCGGTCAAGCGCGTGGCGCTCGTGGCCCCCCGCAACGCGCCCGTGCGGCTCGCGTTCGGGCCTGACGGGCTGCAGCTGGAGGCCGGCGGCGCCGACGACGCGCAGGCTTCGGAAGGTCTGGACGCCGCGTACGAGGGCGACCCGATGACGATCGCGTTCAACCCGGGCTACCTGCTCGACGGGCTCGGCGCGCTCGAGGGCGACACCGCCCGGCTGGCGTTCACCTCGCCGACCCGCCCGGCCGTGCTCACCGGCAAGTCCGGTGACGGTGGGGCACCGAGCGACTACCGGTACCTGCTCATGCCTGTCCGCCTGTCAGGCTGATCAGCAACGGGCACACGCCGGCGGGTCGGAGACGAGCAGGAGGAGCACAGATGCGCATCGGGATGGTCGGGCTCGGCCGTATGGGCGGCAACATGTCCGAGCGCCTGCGGCGGGCCGGCCACGAGGTCGTGGGCTACGACCGGTCGCCCGACAGCGGCCGCGACGTCGACAGCCTCAAGGGGCTGGTCGAGGCGCTCGAACCGCCGCG
>JALYNB010000371.1 GCA_030773395.1 Actinomycetota bacterium | reverse complement strand
GCCCAGTCCGCAAGCGGACTGGGCCGAGTCATTTGCTGTGGCCAGGGACGGGGTCGAACCGCCGACCTTCCACTTTTCAGGCGGACGCTCTACCGACTGAGCTACCTGGCCAGGCCCCAGACTGTAGCACGGCCGTCGGACGCGGCCGCCGGTCGGGCAAGCGGTCGCGTGGTCCCTTCCGGCGCCGAGCCGACAATGGTCTGTCCCGCGATTCCGCGTCAGCGCAGAAAACCACGGCTATACGCTGATGCAGGGACCGACCTCAACGACCGGTGCGCGCCAGGACTGTCCGCCAGGTTCGCCGGTCCCGCGACCCCGTCGGCCCGCAGAACCCGGCCACCCCCGGACGAGCCACCCCAGGTGTGGTCGTCCCCCACCCCGGCCTCATGCAGCACACGGGCTCTGGAACTCCTCCAGCCGCCCCCGGATCTGCTCGTCAGGGTGCAGGTACGGCTCACCCGGTCCGTGCCGGAGGTCACGGGGCAGCTCACACCCGTGCCGCCGGACGTGGCGGGACCCCTCAGCCGGGCATGACGGCGAGGAGCTGCTGGACCGTCGGTGCACCCTTCAGGCCGTCCGGCGTCACGTACACCCGGCACGAAAGCCCCACCGGCGCCGACGGGTCGGCGAAGGGGTCCACGCCGTTCACGAGGATGGTGGGCGAGCCCCGGAACGACAGCCGCTCCGCGTCCTCCGGGGTGGCGACGACTGAGTGCACCACGGACTCGGGATCCGCCCCGACATGCCGGAGCGCCTCGCGCACCCGGTCGTCGGCCTCCCGCCAGTTGGGGCAGCCGTCGAAGTAGAGCAGTCTCACGTCCACGCGTGCCTCCTCGTCGCACAGCCGTCGGGCACGTCGGGCGCTACTGCCGGGCCGCCGGCTCCGCGGGCTCCCCGCGCTGCGTGACGAGGCCCACCGGGCAGCTCACACCCGTGCCGCCGATGCCGCAGTAGCCGTTCGGCACCTTGTGGAGGTACTGCTGGTGGTAGTCCTCCGCGTAGTAGAACGGCCCGGCCGGCGCGATCTCGGTGGTGATGCTGCCGTAGCCGGCCCGCGTGAGCTCGGTCTGGTAGACGTCGCGCACCTCCTCGGCGACCTGCTGCTGCTCGGCGCTCACGGGGTAGACCGCGGAGCGGTACTGCGTGCCCCGGTCGTTGCCCTGCCGCATCCCCTGCGTCGGGTCGTGGGCCTCGAAGAACACGCGGAGCAGGTTGCGGTAGCTGATCACCTTCGGGTCGAAGACGACCTGGACCCCCTCGGCGTGGCCCGTCCGCCCGGAGCAGGTCTCCTCGTACGTCGGGTTCGGCGTGTAGCCGCCCTGGTAGCCCACGGCGGTCGAGTGCACGCCGGGGGTGCGCCAGAACACCCGCTCGACGCCCCAGAAGCAGCCGGCGGCGACGTAAGCGGTCTCGAGGCCCTCGGGGAAGGGTCCCGCGAGGGACGCGTCCAGGACAGCGTGCCGAGGCGCCACGGGCATCGAGACGGCGCGGCCGGGCAGGGCGTCGGAGCGGTCGACCATCTCGTGCTTGGCGCGGCCGAAGAGCATCGGGGGTTCCTCCTGCAACTGGGTGTCCGGCGATGGTGCCGCCGGCGCCGGGGGTCGGGCCACTCGGGGACACCCCCGCGACCGCTCCCGACGTACCTCGTACAACCGCCTGCCCTCTGCCAGGCTTCCGCCCGTGCCCGTCCTTCACCTGCGCGGCCGCGCGCTGCCCGCCGGCGAGCCGCTCGACCTGTGGGTCGACGGCGACCGGCTCCGCCTCGACCCCGTCGCCGGGGCCGAGACCGTGCACGACGGGGGCTGGCTGCTGCCGGGGCTGGTCGACGTGCACACCCATCCGGGCACCGCCGGCCCCGGGTCGCCGCTCGACGACGACCTGCTGCGCGAGCACGGGAGCGCCCACGTGGAGGCCGGTGAGCTCCTGGTCCGGGCCCCGGGCACCCCCGCGCCGCTGCCGACGTGGTTCGGCGACGACCACGGCACGCCCCGCGCGCAGTCGGCGGGCCGCTGGCTGGTCTCCCCCGGCCGGTTCTTCCCCGACTGGGGCCGCGACGTCCCCGGCCCCGACGTCGTGGCCCGGCTCGCCACCGCCGCGGCGGAGGAGGCCCGGCACGGCGGCTGGGCGAAGGTCGTCGGCGACTGGTCGGTCACCCGCCCCGACGGGGAGAAGGACTACACGCCCACGTTCCCGCTCCAGGCCTACCGGGCGGTGGCCGACGCCGTCCACGGGGTCGGGGGGCGGGTGACCGTGCACGCGCAGTGCCCCGAGGTGACCGAGGCCGCTGTCGAGGCGGGCTTCGACTGCGTGGAGCACGGCATGCTCGTCGACACCGCGCTGCTCGGCCGGATGGCCGAGTCCGGCACGGCGCTGGTGCCCACGCTGACGATCTTCTCGAACATCCCGCGCTCGGCCGCGCGGCGCCCGCCCGGCCCGCTGCGGGACTTCATCACGGCGGGCTGGGAGCGGCACCCGGCGATGGTCCGGGAGGCGTACGACGTGGGGGTGCGCCTGCTCGCGGGGACCGACGCCGCCGGCCGCGGCTACGGCACGGTCGCCGAGGAGGTGCGCTGGCTCGTCG